>JAGQPC010001113.1 GCA_020426925.1 Planctomycetales bacterium
CGGCAAGGGCATCACGGACGACAGCCGCTTTATCGAACGGACGCAAAGCTCAATCCGCGACTTTATGGAGGACGATGGGCAGGCGTTTGCTTATGAGCGATTCATCGCACCGGCCAGTGGCTCCATCACATTTGCTAAGTCTTTGAACCGATCTGTCACGGGATCGATGAACGACCTCATCAAGTTCGCCAAGCACTGGCTCGCCGAGGACGATCTTTCACCGCACGATGTCGGCTTCAAGCTTAACGATATCCTGCTTTCGGCCTTGGCGACAACAAAGACTCAAGGCTATGGCAAGCCAAACGAAGCATTCAAGGCGATGCTCGGATCACATTCAGCTATCGACGGAGACGAATAATGCAGCGAGCCCGTGATCAATTAGGCGAGGAAGTGACGTTCCCGCACCTCGCGGCCTTCCTGCAATCTGGTGGGACGCTAGAAGTTGGTGAGGACTTTTCAGTCGGAGCGTTCGCTAGGATTCGTAAGGGTAACTGTACAGTTGTCGTAGACGCAACGTATCGGGACTTCACAGCAATTTTGAAAGAGATGGATTCGAAGGCGAGGGATTGGGACTCGATACCATACGAACACGGACATCAGGGAGCGAATGAATGACGTGGATGGAGTGGTACAACGGCTTGTGGAAGCCGTCCTGGACGCCCACACCTACGACGATCGGCCTGATCTGGCAGATTCTTTACCCGATCATCATTCTGACGTTTGGCTTCGTGTTCGTGCAGGCGTTCAGAAAGAAGCTGCCGTGGACCGTCGCCATACCATTTGCAATCAATCTCGTGGCGAATCTTATTTTCACACCGATCCAGTTCGGCATGCGGAACTTGCCGTTAGCTGCCGTGGATATTCTGATCGTTTGGGGAACGATCATCTGGATGATGGTCGTCATCTGGAAGCATCACAAATGGGTTGCGCTAGCGCAGGTGCCGTATTTCGTTTGGGTCTCGATCGCGACCGTCTTGCAGCTGAGCATCATTTGGATGAATAGGTGATTGTCACATGCGGGCTGAAAGTCACACCGCTCGAATTGGAATCTGCATTCGCGCACTCGTAGTCTGGCTGGTCATCATTGTGGCCGAAATTCTTCACGGCATCCTCCGAGCCGTTGCCTTAGTACCGATGGTCGGTGAGTTTCAGTCCAACCAGATCGGCGTGTTCACGGGATCGCTCATCATCCTGGTCATAGCGTGGTTGAGCGTTCGTTGGATAGGAGCGTCACGCCGATCTGACCTGATCATAGTGGGTTCATTGTGGCTCGTGCTTACCCTTGCCTTCGAGCTACTCATCGGCCGGCTCGTCATGAACCTGTCGTGGCACCGTCTGCTGGCCGATTACAACGTGCTCGCTGGGGGATTGATGCCGCTCGGACTGCTGGCACTATTGTTCGCCCCGATGATTGCTTCGAAGGCACGTTCGAACCCACAAGAAGATCGGTGAACACGCCGGGGATCTCATATCCCGAATTCAACGATCGCCCAGGAAACCGTTGCCGTGCATTTACGAATTTCTCGCCGACAATGGTCCGGGGGACGGCCGCATTGCCTCCAGAATTCTGGATAGCAAATCGCTGATGCACTTTCGCCAGTCACGCAATCACCAAATCCGGTCTGCTCCCCGATTGTACGGTATGCCAAGCATTGTTAAGGTTTTGTAGAGTTTTTCGTGCTTCCTGATACGGAGCGAGGGCTCCCATGCTCAATTTCGACGAGTATCTGCAGATAAAAGACGCCGCGGTCTTTCTTGGCGTATCCGAAAATACGCTTCGGAACTGGGGCAAGGCGGGAAAGATCGTTGAGCACCGGCACCCAATCAATAACTACCGTCTATACGACCGCGCAGACTTGGAGTCTTTGCTCCGACAACTGCGTGATTCGGCTGCCAAGCAAAAACCCAAATAGATCTCGCCTGTCCGAATAACGGAAAGGACCATACGTGGCAAAGAAGAAGACAAAAGAGGTCGTAACCAAGTCGGATACTCAACGCGAGCTGCCGTTGACGGTCGACGACGGCTTCGCGTCGATCGAAGACGGCAAGATCGTCGACTACATCACGGGCAAGCAGGTCAAGGAATCGGGAAAGGAAACGGTTCGGCAGCGAATCGCGCGGGCCATCTTTCATGAATACGGTTTCTCCCCCGACGACATGGAGCCCGACTTTCCCGTGAAGGTGAACGGTCGGCGCAAGAAGATCGACATTGCGATTTTTAGGACGGGTAGCGAGCACGAAGAAGAAAACCTTCACCGCGTTGTAATCTGCAAGCCTGAGCCGAAGCAGGGAAAGAAGGGCGCATTCAAGCTCCGAGATCATGAGCAGGCGACGAAGGACCTTGATGAGCTGAAAGACTTCATGGAGGCCATCGAATCGTGCCAGTGGGGTCTCTGGACGAACGGAATGGAGTTCTTCTTCGTCAAAAAGGAACAAGGACGTTTCGAGGCTGACTTCAAGCCGATGGGTGACTGGCCGTTGGCGGACGAGTCAATGGGGACGAAGGAAGTCCACTCCCACGCCAAGTTGCGTCGCGCTGATCCTGAGCTGCTGCGGATTACATTCCGTCGCTGTCACAACTTCATCCACGGCAACGAAGGCATGTCGAAGGATGCGGCGTTCTGGCAGTTTCTCTATCTGATCTTCGCCAAGATGCATGACGAACGCCAGACGAACGGCGATCGTCGATTTTGGGTGGCTCCGAATGAACGCTTCGATGAAGCGGGGCAGGCAGCAATTCGCAAAAGGTTCATGCCTTTGTTCAAAGCGACGGTTGAGGAGTTCAAGGGCGACAAGTACGGCAACATCTTTCGTGGGAATGAGGAAATCACACTTTCAGATCGAGCCTTGGCATTCATGGTCTCGGAGCTTGCGAAATACAGCTTTAGCCGAACCGACACGGACGCGAAGGGAGCGGCGTATCAGGAGATAGTTGGCGACACGCTTCGTGGCGACCGAGGTCAGTTCTTCACGCCGAGCAATGCTGTAAAACTAATGGTTGAAATGCTTGCTCCGAAGGAAGACGAACGGGTGATCGACCCAGCATGTGGAACAGGTGGCTTTCTGCGTGCGACTTTGGCGTTCCTGATCGATGAGTTTCATAAGGAAACGGGTACAGATCCCGACAAGGAATCCACGGAGGAATTCAACACCCATCAGAAGCGACTCAAAGCATTTGCGAAGAAGTACTTGTTCGGCGCCGACTTTGACCCTTCGTTGGTGCGGGCGTCCCAGATGAATGTTGTTATGGCCTGTAATCAAATGGCCAACATTTACCACATGAACTCGCTGGAGTTTCCAGACGGAAACTTGAGCGGTGTGGAATACATGAAAAAGAAAGCCAAACTGGGCTCAATGGACGTGGTGATGACGAATCCACCGTTTGGTGCCGACATCCCAGTAACCGACCCAAACATACTCAAACACTTTGATTTGGCATACAAGTGGGAACGTGTTGAGAACGGCGGCTTTCGCCGAACGGAAACAAGGCATGGAAGCGTCGCTCCCGAGATCCTATTTATCGAGCGATGTCTTCAGTGGCTTCGGCCTGGTGGGCGGATGGGAATCGTATTGCCTAATGGTATCCTCGGGAACCCTGGGGACGAATACATCCGTTGGTGGGTGCTTCGACACGCGTACATCCTCGCTAGTGTTGACCTGCCCGTCGAAGGATTTATTGTGGAAGCCAATGTGAACATATCGACGAGTCTCGTCTTCCTGAAGAAGAAAACCGACGACCAAATTTCTGCTGAGGAATTATCTGGGCGTAAGGACTATCCAGTATTCATGGCAGTCCCTGAAAAGGTTGGCTACGACCGCCGCGGGAACACATTGTATGAACGATCTCCCGAAGGTGTCGAAGTGCTTAGAGAAACCGCATCTGAAGAAAGGGTTAGGGTCGGTGGTGAATGGGTCTTACGGACTCTGAAGAGAAAGGAACGGGTAATCGACGATCATCTTCCACTGGTCGCCGATGAGTACCGGAAGTTTCGTGGCAGCCACCCCGAGCCAGGACGCTGACAAATGAAAATCACAAAGACTAAGCAGCCAGTAATGGCTTCGTGGATTTACGAAGAGGGGTGCCGACTCGATGCCCATCCTTTTCTTTCTGGAGCCGTAGAGGCAAGGAACATACTTGCGAAGTTGACCGTGAAGAAGGACCGCCTTGATTCCGTTACTCAGGACGGCGGTGAGGGTATTGTGCATGCGGGTAGAATACCGCGAATATGGGTAAGTGACCCAGAGTTTGGGACACCCTTTTTGTCAGGTCGCGACGTGCAGCTGGCTGATTTGTCCCATCTCAGGTTCATCTCAAATAAGGTTGTTGAGGAAAACCCCAGTCTTACCATCAACGATAAATGGATTCTGATAACGCGCTCGGGAACGATTGGGAGAACCGTATACTCGCGATCGGAAATGCGAGGAATGGCGTGCACAGAGGATGTGCTTAGGGTAATCCCGGGATCGCAAATTGACGGTGGGTATCTTTACGCATTCCTCATATCGAAATTTGGCATTCCGATCGTTATTGCTGGCACATACGGCTCGATTATACGACACCTTGAGCCAGAACATATTTGCGACCTGCCTGTACCGCGACTTGCGACCACGACAGAAAACCGTGTCGGCAGCCTCGTTGATGAGTCATCACGTTTGCTAAGCGAGTTTCAATCGCTCATTTGCGAAGCAACAAGAGCTTTCTTTGACTCCGTCGGCCTTGAGGACATCACTTCAACACAGTGGCATTCTTGGGGACCTGACGTTGGCTTCGCTGCAGTGCACCCGGATGCTAGTTCATTACGAGCCCTAAACTACAATCCTCGGTTTCATCGGCTTTGCTCGCGACTTAAAGACTGCGTGCACTTGCCCCTTCGAGATGTATGCAATGCGGATAGTCTTCAGAGAGGCAATCGTTTCACGCGAATTGACGCTTCGCCAGAACACTCGTATCGCCTGATTGGTCAGAAGCAACTCTTTTGGTTGCGACCGGAGGGCAGATGGGTTGCGAAGTTCTCGTTACCGGATGACGCCATTGTGTCAAACGGGACAATCCTGATGGCCGTGCAAGGAACGCTGGGTGAAACAGAAATGTATTGCCGGGCAGAATATGCAACTGGGCCAGCGACCAT
>JAGQPC010001114.1 GCA_020426925.1 Planctomycetales bacterium
CCTTCCGCGGAATCTATTCGCCGAATTCTGTCGGCAACGTTGTGGTCATGCTCGCGTCGAGCACTTCGTTCTTGGTTGGGAACTCCAGGATCGGCCGCGACGACAACCAGATTGCGGACCTTTGCCGGAAACTGAACCGCGATCCCCATGGCCAGACGCCCTCCCATCGAATAACCAACCAACGTCGATTGGTCTGGAAGACGCTGAGCGATGCTCGCAACTGTCGCGTCCCAGTGGTCCTGCGGTTGAATTTTCAAAGCAATCGATTCACACGCAAGCCGTGAGCGGACAATATCCCAATCTGCAGGGCATCCTAGAAATCCGTGCAGGAAAGTCACGCCGTGTTTCTCGGCACTGTTCACGATATCACCCGATCGCGGACAGCGCGTTCAATTTCACGATGAAGCGTGATGTTATCGGACCGATTAGTGCGTACTTCGATAATCTGGCTTGTCGACTGATCGAGCGCCGTTCGGTAGGCAGTTTCGAACTCGGCTAAAGTCAACGGAGACTGATATGCGATGCCGAACATTTTCGCCGCATGAGAAAATGACAATCCGTGCGGTGTGCCAAAGAATTGTTCAAACTTGTCCGTCTGTTCGGCGATTGGCAAGAAATGAAATATGCCTCCACCGTCGTTGTTGATTATCACAATCACCATTGGTGGCATGGCTGGATCGGCGAGCATCGCCAGAGAATTGAGATCGTGCAAAGCGGATAGGTCTCCGACGACGAGCGTCAGTGGAGCAGACCGCTCGTGAGAATCCGGCTGACCATGGGCAGCTCCGATCGCCGCCGCAATGAGGCCGTCGATTCCACTGGCGCCTCGATTGGCCATGACCGCGATATCGGTCGCGGCCTTCCAAACCGCAAATAAATCCATGTCGCGAATCGGCATGCTGTTTCCCAGAAACAGGCCTGACTTGCCATGCAAGTTTTCGGCAATGATTCGCGAAATCATCGGCTCGTTCAGATCGCATTCGCCTAGCAAGGCACTCGTCGCGGCTTCGGAGGCTTGACTCATCGCGGACAGCCACTGCGTACGAAATGATTCTTGAGTCGCGGTCGCTGGAACGCAAAGCGAATCGCAAAATTCAGATATATCCGCGATGATCGAATCGGTCACGCATGACGCTGGATCGAGTTTGTCCTCGTGCGGCCAAACATGCCAATAGTTCTTGATTTGCGATTTGTTGTTGGAAAGAAACTGTAGCCATCTCTTCGAGACGAATCGACCGCCGACGTGTATCACGTTTTCCGGTGCAGCCAAGTTAGGATTCGACATCAGCGCAAGGTCGTGCGACGCTGGTCTCGCTCCCGCCGTGATATCACACAAAAGAACGGCCGAGATCCGCTGCGCCATGGAGCGAGCTGCCTGGCAATCGGCCAGCGAGCAGTCGCCGACCATAACGATCGTGTTGCCATCTGGCGCCGTGCGGTGTGGTGGCTCGCTGCACTTGCGAGTTTCAAACCATGAACGGAGACCGACGCTTGGGCCGACAGGTTCAGCGGCACCGAACGGTTCTCGAAACTGCAGATTCAGATGCGCCGGACCATGTTCAGCCGCAACGCACGCGTTCGTCACGATTCCAGGCAACGAGTTGACATCCGATTCCGACTCTGGGCAATCGACGTTTTGATAAAAGCATGGATATTGCCCGAAGATGTCATTTTGAAAGATCGCCTGGTTCGCGCCAATTCCGAGCAATTCGGGAGGTCGATCGGCAGTAAGCAGGAGCATCGGGACATGATCCATCGCGGCTTCGATGAGTGCCGGATAGGCATTGGCGACAGCCGTGCCGCTGGTGCAGATAAAGGCCGCCGGGCGTGCGAAGCTGTTTGCCGGAGCCAACTTTTTTCGCAGCCGTCCAAAGCCAAGGCACGCAAACGCCAGACCTCGCTCGTCAAAGTGCCGGACGACTTTGGCTTCCGGATGTTCGGCAACGGCAAGCGTCAGCGGAGTGCAGCGTGAACCGGGAGCAACGAAAAAACGGTCCACTCCGTTTTCGATACAGCTTTGTACTAGCAATTTTGCGGCGAGAGAATTGAGCCTAGCTGTTTCAATGGGCGTTGGCATGCAGGTCCTCCGCTTACAGCGTGACACAATTCGAATAGGCACTTCAGAAACGGGCAGCCTTTACGACGTTTGCATGACGTCGAGAAAGTCACGGATCTTGTGCTCGATTTCGCACCATTCCTCGTCTGCCTTGGAGCCCGGGACGATTCCTGCCCCAGAATACAAAGACAGTTCACGATCGCTGACTAAGCCTGAGCGAATCGCGACTGCGAACTCGGCAGCGTCCGACGTTATCCAACCGATCGGAGCAGCGTACCAGCCTCGATCGAACTGTTCGATGCGAGCGATTTCGGCTAAGGCGTTTTCAGTGGGGTATCCTCCGACTGCGGGCGTTGGATGCAGTCGTTCCAGGAGTTCGCCGTCAGACACACCGTCCTTTAATGTCGCCCGAACACCTGAATATAAATGTTGTTTGCGGGCGAGCTTCAAAAGCGACGCTTGCGAATCGACTTCCAACGCGTTCACGTATTTGTGGAGGCGTTGACGGATACTCTTTCGCACAATGTCGTGTTCTAGCTGGTCCTTGGCGCTCGACAGCAGTTCTTGTGCGAGTCGGCGATCTTCGGACTCGGTCAGCCCTCGTGGACGCGTGCCGGCGACCACCTCGCTTAGCAATCGAGAGCCGTGTCGTTTGATCAAACGTTCGGGGGTCGCACCAACGAACGCGGTCCCGTGATCGAGCTGAAAGCAAAAGTGGTAACACGCCGTCGTCGCGGCCATCAGCCGCTGGACCAACCTAATTGGTGACAATGGTCGGTCGAATGTAAAATCAGCTCGTCGAGCCAATACGACTTTTTCGACGATTTCCGATTCGAACAACTCGATCGCATCTTCGATGTTTGCTTGCCAATCGGCCTTGCTTGGAAGGTCGACACGCTGAACTAACTTTGGCGACGGCGACAATGAAGTGACGGATGTCTCCAGCGAATCGATATCCTGTTCCGCTTGTTCAAAATCCTTTTCGTCCATCACTGTGCAGGAAAGCGTTGTGCCATCGTGCGTGAAACGAGGGAGCACGAACTGAGCGTGTCGAAACGGACGCCACTTTCTCGATTGCACGTGTTCGTCGCGACGGAACGAGAAACCACCGTAAAATCGCAAATCAGTTGAATCGGCGAGAATCTGACGACACTGTAGAACCACGTCGTCCATGTTCTGCGAGCTGTCGGCGACAAGCCGCCGCGCCAAACCGGCGCCCACTACCGTGTCAGAAGATTCACGGTCGGACCACAGAACCTTCGTTTCAAAGGGTTGAGCTGCCAGCCAATCGGAAACGTTTGTCCCTGCGGGCAGACGGCTGTCCGTTTTCACTTGAGCGGGAAACGACGTCACCGACCGCAGCTGTTCCTTCAACGACTGCAGTTGATTGTGTCCTGACGTTCTGGTTGGAATCGTTGTGTCGACCATTTGATTCTGGGTGCAAACCAAAGTTAAAAGCAGTAGCAATTATGCCGGCTTCGTACCGACATACAGGGTCGCGATTCCGAAAGTCATCGGGTATCGCTTCACGTCTTGCAGACCCGCTTGACGGATTCGCTCGGCGAGCGCTTCACCGTACGGAAATTCGCCAACGCTTTCGGGCAGATAGCTGTAGGCAGATTCGTCGTTTCTCGCCAGCCATTGACCGATTCGCGGCAGCACGCGTCGGAAGTACCATCCGTAGATAGCCTTAAACGGTTGCCAGCTGGGCATGGAAAATTCCAAGATGGCCACATTGCCTCCCGGTGCACAGACTCGTGCCATTTCGCGAAGGCCTTGATCGGTGTCAGCAACGTTTCGCAATCCGAAGGCCACCGACACAATTTGAAATCGATTGTCTTCGAACGGAAGCTGCTGCGTGTCGGCTTCCACGAACGTGAGTTCCCCGTCAACGCAGATCTGTTTCTTTTTTTCTCGGCCAACGTCCAGCATCTCGCGACAAAAATCGGCGGCGACAATCGGCGCGGTGCCATTGCTCGCCTTCCAATAGGCAAACGCGAGATCGCCGGTTCCGGTGCAAACGTCCAATATCGGTGCATTTCCACGCGGTGCCACTCGACGCACCGTCCGCCATCGCCAATACTTGTCCACGTTCATCGACAGCAAATGATTCATTCGATCATATTTGCCTGCGATGGAAGCAAACATTTGCCGAACGCGGTCATTGGATTTGTCAACAGCCATTTTTCGTCGAGCCGATTGGTGATTTCCGGTGTTGTGCTTTCGTCGCACGACTACGTAACCGGACTCCCCAAAATACATTAACAGGTGATCTTTCGGTATGTGGGTGAATGCGAATCGGAGCGACTTTCTCACGGCGCACATGAATCAATCGACATTGCGTAGAGACACAAATGGAACGTTTTGACGTCATTATGCTGCCCACCCTGTCCCATCCGCAC
>JAGQPC010001115.1:0-927 GCA_020426925.1 Planctomycetales bacterium
TCGTGTGGGGGGGCGAGTTCGGTCGAGGCGTCGCTGGGCAAGGCGATTTCCGCACTCCGGAGGCGGGGCGGGATCATCATCCCGGATGCTTCACAATGTTCATGGCCGGAGGCGGTGTTCGGTCCGGCATGACGTACGGAGCAACTGACGATTTCAGTTACAACGTTGCCGAAGATGGTGTCAGTGTGCATGACTTGCACGCGACTATTCTGCACTTGCTTGGGATCGATCACCGCAAGCTGACGTACCGATTCCAAGGTCTCGATTTTCGGCTCAGCGGCGTCGAACCGGCGCGGATCGTATCCGAGATCTTGGCATAGCACTCAACAGCGAAAGTTTAATCGATGCATCCGCCGGTCAAAACGACATTTGAAATGACCATGCATTCTCCGGGCGATCTCAATCCGGTTGCCTCGCCGGATGAATCGATTACCGTCAGGCGAGTTGGCATTCCGAGCGCGGAATACAACTGGTTCTTCCACGACGTCATCGGCAGCAAATACAATTGGGGCGGACGTCACGGATGGCAGCTTGAAGATTGGCAGGCGTTCGTCGATCGGGCCGATCTGGAAACGTGGGTCGCCTATTGGTCCGATGCGCCGGCAGGCTACTTCGAAATAGAAACTCAAACCGATGGCAGCCAACGCGTGCACTGCTTCGGACTGCTCGAGCCATTTATTGGCCGCCGGCTTGGCGGATACTTGCTGACGCGTTGTGTTCAGAGGTGCTGGGAACGAGATGCAACTCGCATTTGGCTTCGAACGTGCACTTATGACCATCCTCACGCGCTTGCGAATTACAAGGCGCGAGGATTTGTGCTGACGAATACAACGTGCGCTGATTTGTAGGCGTCTCGCTCCGCCGAGACGCTGCGAGAATGTCTCAGTAAATAAGCTCGCAAGCTAGTAGTCCAATGCATCTTGGTTT
>JAGQPC010001115.1:993-2753 GCA_020426925.1 Planctomycetales bacterium
AGATTAAGCTGGCACAAACTACTAGGAGCTTACGCCACTTAGTGTGCCGCGGCAGGTTGTCGCCTAACCATCGTTTCGGCGCGAACGGTTAGCATCGCGTCTGCAAGTGCGTAGGATCGCCGAGCCATCTCGATGTCGCGTTCTTCCTGCGTCATGGCGCGATCGGCTTTTACTTCCAAGCCTTTGGCTGCGATCCCTTGCAGTGCCAGAGTCGCGACCCAGTCACGCTGCGTAATGCCGATGGCTTGGATTTCGTTTGCGAGCGGAAACGTGGGCAGACGCCCGATTTCGTTGACTGCCTTGCGATTGATAATCGAATCTGTCGTCACGGTGATTTCTCCAAATAAACAAGGTAACCGGCAATTATAGGTTGCCATTCGCACGTGGCTCGGAGCCCGTGTGCTGCACGCTAAGTCATGGCAGGCAAACACTTTAGAGTTGCATGCAAGATTGTTTGCGTGCCTGTGGACGGGCGAGTATCCGCATTATCAAACGAGGGCCGAGCGGCTATAATTCGGGTCCCACCAAGGCGTCGTCAGTTCGCCTCCACTCCCGCCTCGGCAAACGGAACACACGGCACGTTATGTTCTTCCTACCTGAACGATTGTCTGTTTTGCGCTGTGGACGCAGCATCATTGCGGCTGCAGTCTGCTTCGCGATATCGATCAGAGCCGTTGGCGATGAGTCTGTTGATTCCGCAGAGTTTCAACAGCAATTCGACAGCGTCGCGGTCGAGTTCTTGGACAACTATTGCACGATGTGTCACAGCGGCGACGAGCCCGAAGCAGGCTTCGGCTTGGACGCGACTGAAAAGCTCCGCCACGTCAATCAGCAGCGTGACGCTTGGCTGCACGCTGTCGCAAAAATCCGCGGCGGAGAGATGCCGCCAGAAGACGAAGCTCAACCCAGCGAAAAAGAGGCTGAGGCATTTCTAGCGTTAATCGAAGGTGAGCTCGCAAGATTCGACTGTTCGAAAAATCAAAAGCCTGGCCGAGTAACGGTTCGCCGACTGAACCGAACTGAATATAACAATACAATTCGCGATTTGACTGGGATCGATTTTCAACCGGCGAAAGATTTTCCAGCCGACGACGTCGGTGTCGGTTTCGACAACATCGGTGCGGTACTGTCGCTGCCGCCGCTGCTGATGGAAAAGTATCTGGACGCGGCCGAATCGATCTCCGAGCAATCTCTCGAACAACAGTCGTTTCGCGACCGCTGGCTTCCGGGCGACGTTGTAGATCGTCCGCAGCGAGATGTCGCTCGTGACGCTCTGCAGAAGTTCAGCACGGCCGCGTTTCGACGACCTCTTCGTGACGGCGAACTCGATTCGATCATGCGGCTGTACGACATCAACATTCAGCAAACCGGCGACGCAAAACAAGCGGCCGGATTCGCGATGCAGGGCGTGTTGGTGTCGCCGAACTTTCTATTCCGTTTGGAAGTCGAAGGGCCCGATGACGACTTGACGACTCAGCGAAAGCTCAACGATTTTGAACTCGCGACGCGGCTGTCGTATTTCTTCTGGAGTTCGATGCCCGATCAGGAGCTCTTCGGTGTCGCCCGGTCTGGCAAGCTGCACGAACCCGCGGAGCTAGAACGCCAGGTTCGCCGGATGCTGGCTGACGACAAAGGCTCGGCACTGGTTAAAAACTTCGCGGGGCAATGGCTGGAGCTGCGGAATCTTGCGAAGCTTGCTCCCGACCCAGGTGTCTATCCCGATTTCGACGAGCAACTCCGAGCCGCAATGATTCGCGAAA
>JAGQPC010001116.1 GCA_020426925.1 Planctomycetales bacterium
TATTCAAACTCAACTGAGCACCGCGGAGCGAATCGAAACTCTGTTTCAGCCAGGCCACGGCAGCGTCATCAGCGAACTCGAAAGTTTCTTCGACGAAGTGCACAAGCTGACGGCTCATCCCGACAACGTTAGCTCACAGACGCTCGCGGTTCGTTCTCTAGACCGTTTAGTAACTGAGTCGAATCGGTTGAGTCGCGAATTGAATTCAATGCTGTCGGTAATCGACGAACAAGCCGATCAAGCGATTCGGCAAATTGAACAGCTGTCTGAAGATATCGTCAAACTTGACCTTGAAATCAAAGCCGCGCGACTTGGCGGCGAAGCTCCAAACAACCTGCTCGATCGTCGGGCGCAGAGACTCCAGGAACTGGCCGAATTGATTGACGTCGAGGTCGATGTTCAAAGAAACATCGGCACCGATGAGACGTTTCCAGAATACCGATATCGCCTGGCAGACGGGTTTACTTCATTCGGAACGAAGCCGATCGACTTGGCTACAGCCGTCGATGAAGACGGTCGCCTGATGGTCAAAGAAGATGGCAAGGACCGATTGTTCAACGTGACGGCCGGCAAACTGGGAGGCATGCTGACCGCGCGGAATGAACTGGGCGGCAAGTACACTGATAACCTCGACGAATTCACCCGAGAGCTCTTTGGGAGACTCAACACAATCAACGCGACAGGGCTCGGACTTGAAACTGGTTATCCGTTTGTCGTTGGAGGGAGGCTGATTGAAGACTTAACGGTCCCGCTTAACCAACTGGAAGGTTTCAGCAACATAAAGGCGGGCGAGCTGTTCGTCAACGTCGTTGCACCTGATGGAACACAGTCACTACATCGAGTCGAAATCGATCCAGCAGTAGATTCGGCCAATGACATGGTCGCCGCGCTGGATGCCATTCCGTTCATTTCCGCCAACATCGATCCTGCTGTCCCTCAGCTGACACTCGCCGCATATGACGGGTATCAGTTCAATTTCACGGGGGCACTCGCGACGTCTCTGGATCTAACCAGCGTTGCCGGAACCGTAGTACCAAAGCTGAGTGGTAAGTACACCGGGCCGATCAACCGAGAGATCACATTCACGATGCCGCGCGACGGCGTGATCGGCTTAACGGCCGGCCTGCAACTAGAAGTCTATGAAGGTTCGAAAGCTTTAGGCGTGTTCGACATCGGCGAAGGATACGAACCAGGAACCGAAATATCGATCGGCGAAGGAGTCTCCATCACGATGTCCGAGGGAACGGTCGTCGCTGGGGATACGTTCGAAAGTTTCTTCGTGGCCGAGCCGGATACCGCGAACTTTCTCACAAGCGCTGGGATCAATAATCTGATTCTTGGTGATGGGCTGGGGCAGTACTACGTCAATCCAGAAGTGATGGAAGACACCAGCCGCTTGGCGACTCGGCACTTCGGCGAACCGCTCGATACGACCAACGCCATTCGCATGTTAGAAGTGCGCGACGAAGCGTTCTTCTCAAATGGAACTCAGACACCGCACCAGTTCTTTACGGAAATCATCACAACCGTCGGTACTGACTCTGCCGATTTGGCCGCTGCCGAATCCGCACTAGCCACCGCAGGCGAAGCGTTACGAGCCAAACAGTTGGGAATCTCTGGAGTCGATCCAAATGAAGAGATGGTTCGAATGCTGCAATACCAACGAGCATTCCAGTCGGCTGCGAGATTCATCGTTTCCGTTGACGAGACGCTGGAAGAGTTATTTAACATCATAAGGTAAAAAGATGTTCACTCGGATTACACCACTTCACGTTACTAATAACGCGATTCAATATTCGACCGCCAGACAACAGCAGCTGAACGAATTGCAAAACCAGATTTCATCTGGCATCAGAATTCAGAAGCCGTCCGATGCGCCTGCCGATCTAATCGATCTGTTGGCTACAAAAGAACTTGTTCACCGTTCAGAAACAAACACCAACAACATCTCCGTCGCGCGGTCAAAGTTGAATCAAGGCGTGACACAAATGACGTCGGCGAAAAACGCGATCATGAGTGCGCTCACGTATGCCATCGACGGCGTCCAGTCCACAGAACCTGAAGCACTCGCCGAAGCCGTGAACGGCGTCATCAACCAATTGGTGGACATCGCGAACGCGACGGATGGCGTTAGTCCTTTGTTTTCTGGGATTTCAGACGACATTCCGTTTGAAATCTCCAGCGTCAACGATGCGGGTGAGGTGCAAAGTGTCACATACGTCGGGCACGAACAACATTCAACGATCGTCATCGGACAACAAGCGTATGTCGACGTTGCCTATTCGGGAGCATACGTTTTCGAACCGCACGATCGGGAAGCGACGTACTTCATCGGCAAAACGGGCGCCGCGTCTGGACGTGGCGTCGACACG
>JAGQPC010001117.1 GCA_020426925.1 Planctomycetales bacterium
CGTCCGGCGCGAACCCCAAGCGATGAATTCCGGGTGGTCACTGCGCTTGAACCTCGGTCACCGATTTGTGACTCATGAAACTGCCGGACTTTCGGTCGCCAGAGAAAGTCGCCTTTCATTTAACGCTCTAGTTTTTCCATCGTTGCGTGTTCGATGGCTTCGACCTCAGCAAGTACCTCTTCAACGCGGTCAAACGTTTCCTGCGTGTGGCGTCTCATCAGAAACGCTCGGACACGCCCGACCGCTTTGACGCCGGCCGCCTTTTCGCGATCTTGATAATTGCCGAGATTCTTAGGAGGAAGTGAATTCAATTCCTTCAGCAATGCCGCTTTTTCCTGGCTGGAAAGCTGATCGGCCAATTCACCGATTCTGGTCCATGCCATGCGTTCAAAGCCTGACGCCATGAGCTTGTGGACTGAAAACCCACCAAGCTGCAACTTGCGAGCGGCAACGATTAGCTTTAAGAAACTGTTTACAGCGACGACCGGATTGTCATGCATTGTTGCTAGTTCGGCTTCCGCGTGTCGCAACCGGTGCGCGTCGCGTGTAGCTGCAACGTCGATGCTTGGCGATGCGGTATCATGGTCGGTTGGAACGACACTGTCGTACTGAATCGCTGTATCCAGGGCATTCAAAATTGCGGAATTGTCGGCTAAGAACTTTTCCAGAGCGGCTTCGTCAGCACCAGTGACATCGAGCGCACCGACAACTCCGGCACCTAGTTTCGTCATTTCGTCATATGCATTTGGAGTCGGAACAGGCAGCGGAGCGGGCCCGGCAGAACCCATAAACATATAGGCCATGGCCGCGAGGAGAATCACGACCACCACGACGACAACGGCCAAAATCAGAGCCGCACTCTTGCCCGCTCGCTTCGAGAATAAATTCGTGTGCTGTCTGTGATGAGTCATCGGTTTGCCCTGTGAGCCATGTAACGTATGATTCGCTTGTGCTCGATCCAAGAATAATCCCATGCAGTTCGCATTCGGAGGGAATATATTGTGAAACGAATTGGAATTGTCTGTCTAGCAGCAAGTTGCGTCTTCGCCACCGCGTCATTCGCAGGCGACAGTGTGGACGATGTCGTTCAACGTTTGTCCAGCGATGGTTTGACGATTGGCGATCAAAAAGTGAAGCTCACGCCGTTTTGGTTGCCAGACGGAATGTCCGCAGACGAGCAAACCGCGGTCACTGACAAACTGGCCGGTCGACGAAAGAAACAATTCTATGGAGATTCCATTTCCGCAACTGTCGAATCCGACATTCGATCAATCAAGGCTGGCGATCAGCGCATCGGCTACTCGGTCGACTTCGCTTTCATCGTTTACGCTACGCTCGATGATTTGCTTGCCGAGCGGCAGGGAGAGGCCGACGACGGCCTGCGCGCTCTGGCCAACGAAAGCCAAATGAAAGTCGAGGAGCTTTCCGCCCAAGCACTTGCCAAAGCCAGAATCAAGGACGTTCTTTTGGAAGAACCAAACGGCACGGGCGAAAACGTGGTCGATATGGCGCGCTTGATCCACGGCACCTTTATTTTGCTTGAAAAAGTAGAGATCTCATCGGTGGTGCGGAGCGTCAGCAAACACTCGGACGAATCGATTGCAGTTGCTTGGGAACAGGACCGGCGATTTCACGAGACTCCAGTGATTTCCAACAAATGGAAATTCACCGATAATGTTGCCGGTGAAAACTCGAGCACCTACAACGGATTTGCCGGGTACGCTAAGGTAACAAAGTTGAAGGCGAATGATGGCGCCTTATTAGTCGAATATCACTACGCGTTTGCTGAGCCAAAGGAATGGGCAGAAGAACGAATATCGCTGCGAGCAAAACTTTCGATCGTGCTTCAA
>JAGQPC010001118.1 GCA_020426925.1 Planctomycetales bacterium
CCTCGACGAACGCGGCATGCTCGACACCACGCTCGTGGTCGTGATGGGCGAGTTCGGCCGCACCCCCAAGATTTCGACGTTAGCCGATCGCAAGACAGCGGGACGCGACCACTGGTCGAGCGCGATGTCGATTCTCGTTGCCGGATGCGGAACGCCTCGAGGCCAAATCGTTGGTGCAACCGATCGGAACGGCCACTCGGCGATTGAAAATATCTACGCTCCCGAGAATCTCGTTTCTAGCGTCTATTTGAAAATGGGAATCGACCCAGACAAAGTCATCTACACGCCAGCCGGTCGGCCAAGCCACTTGGTCAGCGACCCTCGACCAATTCAGGAGTTGATGGGGTAATGAAACGTCAAACCGACGCGAGCACGTTGCGTCTTTCGGCATTGCTGTTTCTCGCGTTGTTCGTTTGCAATTCATCGAAGGCGCTGGCTGCGCCGCCGAACCTGACCTTTCTGTATCCGGCTGGCGGACAGCGTGGAACGAAGGTCAATACAATGTGCAACGGAACTTTCGAATGGCCAGCTCAGGTTTGGGCTTCGGGGCTCCAAGCGACCTGTTTGAAAGACAAAGGTCAAATCGAAATCGCTCTTCCAGCCGATTTTGACAACGACCGAGTGTGGGTGCGCCTGTTTAATGACGAAGGCGCGTCGACGGCGGTGCCATTTCTGGTGAACAGTCTAAATTCGGTCGCCGAGGCCGAACCAAACGACGAAACGATTTCTCCACAGGCTTTGACTGACCAGCAAACGATCGACGGAAAGCTCGACAAGATGGGCGACGTCGATTGTTTTAGCGTTGAGATGAAATCGGGTGAAACGCTCGTCGCCGCGTTGGAAGCGAATACCGCGTTTGGCTCGCCAATGGATGCCGTGCTGCAGATCGTTACGCCGGACGGGATCGTGCTCAGCGAAAACCACGACGCTGTCGGTTTGGATCCTCGAGTCGTGTTTCACGCGAAATCGGACGGTACTTATATCGTTCGCCTCTTTGCGTTCGCGGCAAATCCGAACACTCGAATTGAACACCACGGAGGCGATAACTACACGTACCGGCTGACGATCACGAATGGCCCGTTTATCACGCGCTCGGCACAGTTGGCCGCTCGCAACGGAACAGCGAAAGTTCAGCCGGTCGGATGGAATCTCGACGATCAGCTAGTAACGCTTCAACCAATTGGCGCGAAATATTCGCCAATGTCTCGTGAATACGAAGACGTCGACCAACGTTTGAGGGTTGGTTCCACCTTAGGATTCGCGTTTCAAGATGGAGCTGGCGGCTTTGCAAAACCTCGGCTGGTTGAACACGAAGTTATCGAAGTCACCCCGGGCCAGCAACTGGTGCTGCCAGTGACGACCCACGGGACGATCGGATCGCAAAAGCAAGTCAATGAGTACAAACTGTCGCTGAAGAAAGACGACCAAATAGTCATTGGCGTCGAATCGATCGGACTGCATCTTCCTCTGGTTCCATTGGTCCGTTTATTCGATTCGGAAGCGAAAGCTGTTGCCGAAGTGTTGGAGACCGGTCCTGCTCGCGACGTTGTTTTACAACACGACGTCAAGCAGGACGGCGAGTACACACTGACGATAGCCGATCGATATCAAAACGGTGGAAAACGTTTTTGGTATCGATTGACCGCTCGCCATTTGCAGACCAGTTTCGAGCTTTCCACTTCAACCGATTCGGTTGTTGTCGATTCCGCTAAACCGACCGAAGTCGAGATCACGGTTGCTCGAATGTCCGGATCGCAGGGTAAGCTGGGCGACATTAAGATTTCAGCTTCGGGTCTGCCAGAAGGCGTCACGTGCGACCCGGTCGTGTCGGCTGCTGAAGGAGACTCGTCAAAAAAAGTAAAGTTAGCGTTCGCAACGACTGGAAGCATTCAATTCTCAGGCCCCATCCAAATTGTTGGCACTGCGAGTGAACCGGAAAGCCTTTCTGTTAACTGTTTGACTCCGGCGAGGTTTGAAACCAGACGCGACGAAATCTGGCTTACTGCCAAGAAATCAGCCGAAAACTCTGAACAGTAACGTCTACTACGTTGTAATCGCGAACTGCAGCGATGATGAGTTACAACGTTTGGCGGTGGGCCGCAGCCCACATCTCTACCATTCGGCAAATACGGTTTTTCGTCGATCCTGCCGTCGCTGGATTCAACAACGTGGCGAATTCTTTCTGCGATTGAATGGGCCATACTTTCGAAGCGTCATTCGTCGGAGCTATGGTCTTGCAACAACTGATTCGAAGTGCGTCTGAACTACGAGCGGCGTCCGGCGTCGCTGCATCCGTTCTCGATCTTACGAAGAACGACAACTTTCGCATCGCAGACTTAGTTAAGCTGATCGAGCGTGATCCTGCATTAACGGCACGCATGCTCTCTGCGGTGAATGCTTGCCAGTTCGGTTTTACGCGCCAGATCTCGAACTTGCAGCAAGCGTTGCCTATTCTGGGCCAACGCAAATTGCGATCGATCGCGCTGAGCTTCAGCATCATCAACACGTTTTCCAGTGACGTTGACGAAAAAGTTTACAGAGACTTTTGGCGGAGGTCTTTGACAACCAGCCTGGTTGCAGACCGGCTAAGTACGTCCGTTTCCAATGTTGATCGCAATGACGCGTATGTAGCAGGATTGTTAGCGGACATCGGCATACTTGCCCTGGCGCAGCTCGTGCCTGAGGTCTATCTGCCCGTCTACGAGCAAGCTCATGACACAACATTGGCCGACGCCGAGCGTGACGTCTTCGGCTTTGATCATGCTGAGTTCGGTGCGTGTCTACTTGAGGTGTGGGAATTTCCACAGGTGCTTTCATCCGCAGTCACAGACCATCACAACAAGGAAAAAGCGAAATACGACGGTCTGGTTCGTCTACTGTTAGCAGGCAACCTGGTGCCCAACGCTATTTGGCTTGCCCAAGCGTCCGCGTTTGAGGCTGCGTTCTCGTGCTTCGAACAGTTCTTTCAATTCGACATCCAACGGTTCATTGATCTGGCTCTCGAAGTGAACCAGGCTGTCGCGAGAGAGGCCGAAGCGTTTCAGATTGGCGGTTTGCGCGCCGTCGATGGTGATACGCTGGAGATCATCAAGGACGGATTCGGGTTGTCCGCGCACTGTTAACGCGTTCAGTGTACGTTCTTGTCAGAGACAAGAGGCCTCATCGCAGGGCCAGCGAAGCACAACCTTTTCCGATGATCAGGACGAGATTGGCCTTGGATGCATGTCCCAACGCTTGAAGTGGCCGTGGTGCGGTTAAGGCACGGGCCGCGGTCAAGAAGCCGAGCCGCGATTAACCGTTAAGCAATTCGAAGATTTCGTTTTTTACAGCGTCAGCCAACAGATCATCGTCGCCATCTTCGGCGTCCTGGTCGACGAAAAACCAATCTCGACCATTGTCGCCAACCAAACTATCTGCCACCGAGTCATCGAAAACAGTTTGTCCGGCAACAAGGAAAAAGTTGCCATTCAGCCGGTCGCTACTGCCTGATCCGTCCAGTAGGTTTTGGATCCGCGTAGCATAGCTATGTGAAGACTTCCATTCAGCGAGAATTGCATCGAGCGCGTTCAGATTGCTATCAAAAAGCGTATAACCGGCAACTAACACATCAGATCCGTTTCCGCCAAACATCCCATCCTGACCTCGACCTCCAATCAACAGATCCACACCAGCGTCTCCAAACAGCTGGTCGTCACCATCGCAGCCCAACAGCACGTCGTCTCCCTCTTCACCTAGCAGAGTATCATTTCCATCACCGCCATCCAAAACATCATTGCCTTGGCCGCCCGCGAGATTATCGTCCCCTATTCCACCATGCAAAATGTCGTCACCTGTTTCGCCGAATAGGAAGTCATCCCCATCGTTTCCTTCAAGGTAATCATTGCCATTTCCTCCACGAAGGTGATCGTTACCGTCGCCACCATATAGCAGGTCGCTGGCGTTTCCGCCAAACAGCTGATCATCGCCGGAACCGCCAAATATCGTGCTAGCAGCGTTAGCCGCACGCAAGGAATCGTCTCCGTCACCACCATGCACAAATGCAGGGACGTTCAGGCCAGTCAGGTCGATTTGGTCGGCTTCGCCGCGCCCCCAAATTCGCACCTCGGACACGCCCGCCAAAGATTGTGAAACACCGTCCACAATAAGTTCGTTGTTAACGACTCGAATGTCATTGATTTCCGCAGTTCCACCGATTCGCAAAACACCGTCAATCAGCGAAATACCGAGGTATGGAACGATGGTGATAAGCACGGTCGCTTCTTTGGTCGCACCTTTATCATCGGCAACCGTGTAGGTGATCGAATCGGTGTTCGCTTCGGTGTCCCGTCGAGGCGAATAGGCAATGGCGCCATCGACGCTGAGTGTCACAATCCCAAGGGAGGTTGAAACGGATTGCCCGACCAGCGAACTACTGCCGTTAATTGCAACGACGCTCAGCACACCGGCATTTAAGCCTCCGTCGTTGTCCAGCACATTACCAACCACCGTTCCGTCTTCGAACACAACATATCGGTCATCCTGTGCAGCGACCACGTTTTCGACAGTGATCGCAAAACTAGCTGCGGCAGAATGGCCGGCTGAATCCGTGGCGGAACAATCCACAGTTGTCGAACCAATCGGGAATTGACTTCCAGACGGTGGAGTGCAATTCACCAGAATCGTTTGCCCTGTAAAGTCCACGGCATGGACGGAATACTCGACGCTTGCACCCGCAGAGCTCGTTGCTGGAGCGGATATCGGTACCGGAACCACAATCGTTGGAGGAGTGAACGCCGAATTGACTTGATTCGATAGCGGCTCGCCGGTGTTGCTTTCCACGACGCTGGCGATATCTAACGCACC
>JAGQPC010001119.1 GCA_020426925.1 Planctomycetales bacterium
AAATCAAAGCACTTGAAGAGATCGACGAAAAAATCGTTCGACCGCTACACGCAGCACTCAAGGATCGTGGCGACTACCGTATCTTAGTTTCGCCGGATCATCCTACGCCGATTCGTACGAAAACTCACAGTCATGGAATCGTTCCGTTCGCAATCTGCGGATCCGATTTTGCAAAGGACGCGTTTACGACGTACGACGAAGCGTCAGCCGAATCGAGCGATTTAGCGTTCGATGAAGGATATCGGATGATGTCCTACTTCCTGCAGTAGATTGGGCTGCAAGCGTCCCAGACACGTCGTTTCAATTTTGTTTAGAACTCAAAGTCATTGAAAGGCCTTCACTAGCGATGCCACTAGTCGTTCAAAAGTTTGGCGGCACGAGCGTAGCCGATACCACGAAAATCCTTGCAGCAGCCAGAAAAGCAATCCGTGCTCAGCAAGAAGGGAATAAAGTCGTGATGGTCGTCAGTGCGATGGGCAAGAACACGGACGTTCTCGTTGCGCTGGCCAACGAAATCAACGAACGACCACCAGCTCGCGAAATGGACATGCTTCTGTCGACAGGCGAGCAGGTGAGTGTCGCTTTGATGGCGATGGCGATCGAGTCGTTGGGGCACAAAGCGGTCAGTCTAACTGGCGGGCAAATCGGAATCCGCACCGACAGCATCCATACGAAGGCTCGCATTCGTTCGATTTCTACCGAGCGGATGGAACGCCATTTGGACGAAGGAAAGATCGTCATCGCGGCCGGATTCCAAGGCATCGACAAAGATCTGAACATTACGACGCTGGGGCGAGGTGGCAGCGACACGACCGCCGTTGCGCTCGCCGCTGTTTTGAATGCTGACGCGTGCGAAATCTATACCGACGTCGATGGGGTCTACACGACCGATCCTCGCATCATGCCGGAGGCTCGTCGAGTCGCTAATGTCAGCTACGACGAGATGCTTGAACTCGCTTCGTTAGGCGCCGGTGTCATGCATAGTCGGTCCATCGAATTCGCCAAGAAATTCGGAGTCCCGATTCATGTGCGTAGCAGCTTTACCGACATCAGAGGCTCGATGATTGTCGATACTCCAGAGCTTGTCGGACGCGCGGTCAGCGGTTGCGCGCTGACGAAAGACGAGGCTCGGGTAACGATCGCCAACGTGCCTGATGTCCCTGGAACCAGCTTTGAAGTGTTCTCGCGGATCGCGGATAGAAATGTGACGGTTGATATGATCGTGCAGAACATTGGCGACGAAGGCAAGGCGAACATCTCGTTTACGGTGCCAAGATCGGAGCTGGAGGCGACGCTTGCAGCCGTCGAAGATTCACGATTGAAGTTGGGCGACATCACCATCTCGCACGACGACCAAGTTGCGAAGGTATCGGTCGTCGGTCAGGGAATGGCGCATCAAGCCGGCGTTGCCGACAAAATGTTTGGGGCGTTGGCTGCCAGCAACATCAACATTCATATGATCACGACGAGTGAAATCAAGATCTCGACGTTGGTCAGCCGCAGTCAAGCACTTGACGCACTACGCGCCGTCCATTCCGTGTTCGAACTCGAAAAGGCACCGGAAGATGTTTCGGTGGCACCAGCTGTTGCGGCGGCCGCCACTAAGTCGAGCGAAGTCCAAGCGATCGATGTCGTCGAACGCCTTCGAGGCGTCGATATGGAAGATCTAACGATCGACGACGTTTCGCTCGACAACACTCAAGCCAGAATCACGATTCACTCAATTCAAGATCAGCCGGGTGTCGCGAATCGCGTTTTCAGTGAAATCGCGGCGGCAGAGATTTTTGTCGACATGATCGTTCAAAGCTTCGGCAGTGACGGCCAAGCTAATCTTAGTTTTACGGTTCCGAAGAACAAATTGGCCGCTGCTGTCGCCGTCGCAGAGAAGTTGGCGAATGAGATTGGCTGCGGCAGCGTTTCTCATTGTGACGCTGTAGCCAAACTGTCAGTTTCAGGAATCGGA
>JAGQPC010001120.1 GCA_020426925.1 Planctomycetales bacterium
AACCGAGCTGTTCGCCGAGCTCCGTCGGTAGCAACCGAGCCTCAAACGTTGGAAGCAACCGTGGAGACGAACGAAACGCCGTTTAACGCAGCTGTCACCGGCGAGCGTGCGGCTCACGTTCACAGCGGATTGCAGCGACTCCGAGAACTTGATCGAGACACGCTAGTGGCGTTCTACGTTCGAGGTCAAACCTTGATCGAAATGAGCGCTTCGTTTGATGCACCTATCGGAACGATCAAGCGTCGACTACACGTTGCACGTCAACGACTTGCTCGTGAAGTCGAACACTTGGTTAGCTGCTAACCCAAGATGCAGCGAAAGAAGGCCTTGCGAGTTTCTCGTAAGGTCTTCGCTTTTTTTGTTTCGGAGTGGTTCTCAATCGTTCGTCCACGCGAGCACCTGGTTGTCGCGAATCAGAGTGGCTTGCAAGTTCCTTACCGCGATCGATTGAAGAGTGGCATCATTGTCAATCGAGATGCACGCGGCTGTCGCTGCCGACTGGCCCAGCACCATGAAAACGGGCTCCATGCGAATCGAACCGTACGCGATGTGTGACGCGGACAGCGCGATCGGGACGCTCAAGTTGTGACATTCCGATTCTTTTGGAATGATCGCACGGTACGAAATTGCGTAAGGTGGAAATCCTCCTACCTGGACGTCACCTTCATTCCGCACATGACCGTGCTCGTCGACGTATCGTTGCACGTTGTGAGAATCCATCGTGTACGCGGCTAGGCCAACCGAGTCAGTGACTTTCTCCCGGCCGACGCAGTGGTGTTCGGTCATGACGCAATCGGCGACCATCCGTCTGCCTTCGCGCACGTACAACTGATGAGGCCATCCGTCGTTGTCGGTGAATTCATCTATGCAATTTCCCCATCGACCGAATTCAGCACGGATTTCGGTGGGAACGCGAGGGTGATTAGCGAGCGTCCACATCAGGCCTTTCTGATACCGTAGATGTCGCCGATAGATTTGGTCTCTCGTCGCATAGTCGGCTTCGGGCCAGGTGTAGCTAAAACCAATGTAGTCCGTAGAAAAACCTCGATTGTTGTTCGTGTCGGTCTTTCGATTGGGCATCGGAAGTGGGTGCCATGGAGGAATCTTTGCTCCCGCTTCGAAGTTTCGAAAAAGGAGCTCGTACTCCAGTTCGTTGTAGTCAGCCGGTTTTTCGAACGGCCGTCGGTTTTCCGGATGAGTTGTATTGCACATTCGCAAACAATACGCCTGAACGCGAGCGTCTTCGCCGCCCTCCTTGCCCGGACCATCGTCGATTCCAGGTAGCAGGCCGCTCGTCGGATCGCCTTTCACGACGTATGGATCAATTCCGGGTTGCAGTTGATGCTTGGTCGCATTGGCAGTTTGCACGCCGTTGAGCGTTTCGCCATATCGATCGTTCGATTCGCGACCGACGACATAACTAACTCCAGCAGCCGCAAGCAAGTCACCTTCATATGTCGCATCAATAAACTGTTTGCCATGAAATGTCATTTCCGATTCCGTTCGAATCCATTGAATTCGTTGACCGTTCATGCCGACGCCAGTTGAGCTTCGATCCATTCGTTCGTTGACGAATACGTTGACTTTCGCCTCATCAAGCATTTCTCTCAAGACGATCTCAGCGACGTGCGGCTCGAACGTCCAGCGAGCATCATCGCCCTCCGGATCGTTTTGCCGCGGTGATTTGTACTCGTTTGGCTTCTGCCACTTCCAGGCCGCATCAGTTGCGTAGTACATCTTGATTCGCTGGTAAAATTCACGAGAGATTCCACCGATTGCGGCCTTGTTGCCAATGTCGGTTGCACCCAAGCCGCCCGACGTCAGCCCGCCGATGTGATTGCTTGGCTCAATTAAAGCCACCGTCTTGCCCATTCTGGAAACTTGGACGGCCGCCGCGACTCCACCTGCCGTTCCGCCATAGACAATGACATCAAATTGTTGTTCTTCGGCCATCGCGTTGATAAATGAATGAGCCAACGCGGCAACGACAATCGTTTTCGATACAATGCGATTCAAATTCATAGCGACTCCCAATTCTTTGCATTTGAAGCGGTGATCATATCATGCGGCGACGTTCCATGAATCGACCATTTGTATTTTTGTTGTGTTCCATTTATGCCATTTCTGGGGCGGCATCAGCGAGCGACAGGCTTAACGTTGTTTTCATTACTGTCGACGATCTGAATTGCGATTCGGTCGGAGCATTCGGCTGTCCGATTGAAGGCATCACGCCTCGAATCGACAAACTCGCGACCGAGGGCATGCGATTTGAACACGCGCACGTAACGATCGCGATTTGCCAGCCCACGCGCGCCGTTTGGATGACGGGGCGATACCCTCATCGCAGCGGTGCGTTAGGATTTGATCCGATCAACGAGGGTGTGCCCACGCTGCTAGAAGCGGTCAGGTCCGCCGACTATTACACCGGTATCTTGGGCAAAACCAATCACATCGTTCCAACTCGAGCGGCAGCTTGGAACGAATCGACAACGATGCAGGATCTCGGTTTCGGTCGCAATCCTGACGACTACAAACGGCGGACGAGCGAGATCATCACAAACGCGAAAAGTGCAAACAAACCGTTCTTCATTATGGCAAACGCACACGATCCTCATCGACCATTCGATGGTTCGATGGCATCGGAAAAGAAACGCGCGACGTTTGCGTTTCCGCGGCCTGAGCCGATCTCGCCTGACCAAATTCCAGTACCGCGATTCCTGCCCGATATTGCAGACGTGCGAATCGAAATGGCTCAGTACTTTCAATCGGCACGTCGAGCAGACCAAGTTGTCGGAGCCGTTCTGGACGCGATCGATTTGACTGGTTCAACGGAAGACACGATGGTCGTTTTTATGTCGGATCACGGCATGTCATTGCCGTTCGCAAAAACGAATTGTTGGTGGCACTCCACACGCACGCCGTGGATTGTTCGGTGGCCTGGCATCGTCGCAGCAGGATCGCACGATGCCGAGCACGTGATTTCTGGCATTGATGTCGCGCCGACAGTTCTGGACGCCATTGGTTTGCCGAATTTGAAAGGAGCCGATGGTCGCTCGATCGTGCCGGTTCTTAAAGGGGAACATCAAGCCGGCCGAGATCACGTGATTACGCACATGAATCGCACGTCGGGCAAACGTGAATACCCGATGCGCAGTGTCGTTGGCAAAAGATTCGGCTACATCTACAGCGCCTGGCCCGATGGAGAAACGGTCTTTAGGAACGAATCGCAAAGCGGCTTGACGATGAAAGCGATGAAGGAAGCTGCCGTGAGAAACTCGTCTGTACGGAGGCGAGTGGATGATTATTTGTATCGCACGTCCGAAGAACTTTATGACTATTCGGTCGATTCAGATGCATTGTCCAATCTTGTCGATAATACAGAATTCAAAAGCGAATTGCAGGCGATGCGGCGTCGCATGTTGGAGCACATGCGGTCTACGAACGATCCGCAGCTTGCAACTTTTCAACATTATTTGGCGGACTGGTCCGTCGAATTGGTCGACGCGTCATCAACGTCGTCGTTCCGAGGCTTGCATGTGTTGAGCGACAAAGTCGTATGGGCAACGGGACAACACGGAACTGTTCGTCATACGAACGATGGTGGCAGCACATGGAACGATACTCGCATTCCTGGCCCTGCAGATCTCGATTATCGATCGGTCGCCGGACTGTCCGAATCTTCGGCTATCGCCATAAGTGCTGGCTCGCCGGCTCGCATTATGAAAACTGAGGACGGTGGTAAAAGTTGGACTGGGAAATACGAATCGAGCGATCCTCGAGTTTTCTTCGACGCCGTTGCGTTCTGGAACGACACTCATGGAATCACGTTCAGCGATCCCGTTGATGGAAAGCTCTTGGTGCTCACAACGATTGACGGAGGTGACTCGTGGTCGGCAGTCGAGAGCGAGAACATTCCTGCCGCGTTGGAAGGCGAAGCAGGTTTTGCAGCGAGTAATTCGTGTCTGACCGTTTTCGGCGATGACCACGTTTGGATCGGACTTGGAGGAGCGACGTCGCAAGAAAACGCCCGCATCATGTTCAGTTATGATGGTGGGAAACATTGGGACGCTTCGACAACGACGATTCCTTCAGGCAAATCGGGCGGAGTGTTTTCGGTCGCGTTTCGAAGTGAGAGGTACGGAGTCGCAGTCGGTGGAGACTACACGAAACCTGATGCCGGAGGCCGCGACGTCGTTTCCGTAACGCGAGACGGAGGCCAAACGTGGCATGCGATCGTTGGGCCTGGCCCCAGTGGGTTTCGTTCAGCTGTTGCGATTGCAACGTTGGCCGGACGGCAGGTGTTCGTCGCTACTGGTCCAAATGGTTGTGATATTTCATTCGACGGGGGCCAATCCTGGCGTCCATTCTCGGACGACAAGGAATCATCAGCATTTCACGCGATCGGTTTCGCAACAGGATCTTCTACCGGTTTTGGTGGTGGTGCCAAAGGGAAGATCGGAATCCTTCGTTGGAATGGCAGACAATAGTTGTGCAGATGAGTTTGATGCGATTTGGGGTGCTACGGAGCCAATCGCCTCACAGTCCAACGACTATCGTGCCTTTCATATGAAAGCCGATCGTGTAATCGGTTTTGACGTCCCTGCCAAAATTCGATTCGATTGGGATGGACTCGATAACCACCCCAGCAATCTGGTAGCGGAACTTCTGCCCCAGCAAGTTGGTTTTCGAGTGCTTCGACAGCGTCGGTGAGTTTGTCGCGGCTCGAAAGCGTTGCTGACTGCTGCGAAACGGCGGCGCCGATTTGGCTGCCTCGAGGCCGACTGTGAAAGTACTCTTCAGACAATTCGCGGGACGTTTTTGCGACCGTTCCTTCGATCCGAACTTGTCGCTCCACATGAGGCCAAAACAAGACCAAAGCT
>JAGQPC010001121.1 GCA_020426925.1 Planctomycetales bacterium
AAACATTTGCTGTAGAAATCGGCAGTCGCTATTATCGGCAGAAAGGACGCATCCGGCGGTCGGAATTATTTGGCGAGGATTGGTCTCGATGGTCCACGCTTTTCCCTTACAAACAGGGGTTGCTAGTTTTGTTTCACGCCTTGCCAATGGTTCGCATCATTGCAATCCACTCGTCCTTTGCAGTTCAGGATGCAAGAACGCGGATTCGAAGTGGCAAGATCGAACTCGCCAACAAGTTGCAGCGATCCTGGCAGAGGAGAATGATGCGTTGACTCTTCCGCATCCGCAGGTACTTGCAGAGATCGCATCCGATAACGCCGTGAACATCAGAATTAAACGGCTCTTTCATATCGCCAACCTGCCGGACTTAGAATATCTCTGTATCGAATTATTTGGTGACAAACTTTCAGAATCGGGGCTAGCGCAGCTTGCGCCTCTGACGAATCTAAAAGACCTAAAACTGCACCTCGGTCCCAGTCCGCGTAACACAGAGGCTCTTCAATACAGACTGCCACAATGCAACATTTCGTTGGCAGTCAGTAATTGAGACTCTAGGGAATCGCCGGACACACCTGTGGCGGAGCAAATGAAGCCGGCAACAAACATGCAGCGTTTCGGACTGGTCGTGGCGTCACTGATTCTCGGCACGGCGTTCCATGTCTGTTCGGTTTTCGTTGGTTTTCTTCTTTTGCCAAAGGCGCCGGGCGCTGAACCCTTCGTTATCAGTGCGGCTTTCTTCGTTTGCGGCATGGTGCTGCGATTGACGAAGGGGTTCCAATATCCCCGCATTCTTGTTCCTGTGACCGCCTTGCTGGCAGTCACGATCGTGCTCGCAAATGCGTACCTTCGCGGTCTTGCTCTGACGCCTGATGACTACCTTTCGTTTGTTGCCATCATATTTGCCTATGCCGGTTGCCAAGTTCCGAATTTTGTTTCGCGATCATGAAAGCAGATTCGTTCGATGCGTAGGGCTCACTTGTTGCTGACTGTCGGTGTTGTATCTCTCGTGATTCATTTGGGAATCTTCTGCTTCACAGGAGCCAGCGCGTGCGTCAATCAACCTGAGTTTTACTACAATCGTTTTGTCATTCGGGACGCCGACAGAAACTCGGTGAATTCAGTGAGCCTGACAATTGGTGTTTTGAGCTACAGCACGGCCGTGATGGCGGTAGCTTTTGTTCCTTGGGGCGCGGGTATTGCTTTCCAGTCGGCATGTCGACAGCGGCGCGAAGCCAAGAAGTGCCGTGAAAACGTCGTTGAGTAGGCTGGCTCTACTGGCCCTCTAGAAAGTGTACAGATTCATGAAGCGAAATGCTGGCAATATCTTTGCAGGCGACTTCAGCCATTTGGACGAGGAACTCGTCGAGATCCTTGTGCAGAATCCGAACGTCCGAGTTGAACGCATCGTTTCGACTGGGCAGTCGAGCCCGCCTGAATTTTGGTACGATCAGGCCGAACACGAATGGGTTGTCGTGTTGAGCGGCAAAGCTCAGCTGCAGTTCGAAGATGAAGACGAGGCGACAGTCCTCGAACCGGGCGATCATATTTTGATTCCAGCTCGCTGCCGACATCGAGTTGCTTCAACGTCGCTCGAGGAGCCAACCATCTGGCTGGCCGTTTTCTATTCGTAGGTTTGTTCATCAGAGATTCCAAATGTCGCCATCTCGAGATCGTTGTTATGGATGCTTTCGACCGATCGCGGCGTGCTTTTGCAACGACATTCCCAACGTCGACAACACAACGGAAATCCTGATTCTGCAGCACTCGCGAGAGCGTAATCACCCGTTCAATACCGCTCGAATTCTGCACAGGGCCTTGGCGAAATCCGAACTGTTCGTCGGTTACCCTCGAGAGCTCTCGTCAACGACGCTGCCGATTTTAGACAACGCGGGACTACTCTATCCCAGCAATGACGCGACGGATCTCGCCTCACTCGACACAATTTCACAGCTTAAGCAACTTGTTGTGATCGACGGCACATGGCATCACGCGAAAACTATTTTTCGAGATGTCCCTGCGATTCAGCGCCTTCCTCGGTTCAAGATCTCCCCAAGCTCGCCGGGCCAATATCGTATTCGCCGCGAACCAAATTCGCAGAGCTTATCGACACTCGAAGCGACCGCCGCGGCCCTGAAGGCGCTCGAACCTGATCTGGAAATCGACGCGTTGCTGAACGCCTTCGACTCGATGGTTACGACTCAATTGAGTCATCCCAATCAAAAACAGGCGTGGCGTAGCAAAACGAGCGTCCGCAACGCGAGCCCTGCCCTGCCCTCAGAATTTTCAGGCAACTTAGACAGTTTCGTAGTCGCTTATGGCGAAATGCTGCCAGGTCGACCAGGCGAACGGCGCCGAGTGTTTCCGCCAATCTTATGGATCGCAAAACGGTTGGCTACGGGAGATTCCTTTCGGCAAACCATCCGACCGACAGACGATTTTCAACCATCGGATCTGACTGACACCGATCTGACGCATATGAAGTTGACGCGTGACGAATTTGAGCAGTCGTTGTCTATCTCGGAATTCCGTGAAGCTTGGAGAAGGTTTGTGCGGCCCAGTGACCGCTTGTTCGTGTACCACAAGAGTTCGCTTCGGCAGTTGATGTACGCAGAAGCAAACTTCACCGAGACAACCGTTCTTAAGCCGATCAAACGTGCAGACACGCCAAATCATGCGACGCTTGAGGAAATCATCGTCGCCGAGAACATTGTGGTCGATGCGGCAAACCATTCTGACCGCGCGACAAGGCGGCTAGAAAAAGCGGCCGGATACGTTCGACATCTGCATCGACTGAGGACTTTGTCAGACGCCTGAGAATCGGGTGGCTGCCGGTCGAGCGTAGCGAGCCCCCAGC
>JAGQPC010001122.1 GCA_020426925.1 Planctomycetales bacterium
CCTGAATGGCGTCGAGATTGCTCGAGATCGAGCTCCTGATGGCGATGTGCCGTGGGACGCGCGGGCGACACGATCGCATTCGGATCGACAGGCTGTTGATTTCGAGAATTTCCTCGTCAGTGAACATGTCGATAAGTTGCGCGTGGGAGAAAACGTACTCGCGATTCACGGGCTCTTCCGTCAGTCTGGCGATAGCGACATGCTGATTTTGCCAAGCTTGGGAAGTGGCGTTGTGCTCGGTTCCCAAGGCGAAGTGCCACTCGCACAAATCGGCAATCCAAAGATTGATTTTGGAATGATCGACAACCAGCCAACTAGCACGAATCAAGACGAAGAGTTTATCGAGTTGAAAAACAACAACTCGTTCTCAGTTGATATTTCCGGTTGGACCATCGAATCTGGCGACGTCAAGAAGACGTTCATTGGCGGAACGGTTATTCCTGCCGGTGATTCGATGTATATCGCTGCAAATAAACCGGCGTTCAAATTGCGAGCCGACGGGCCTACGGGCGGCCAGCAACTGTTCGTCATTGGAAACTACGACGGCAGGTTGTCAAACACCGGTGGTGCGATCTCGTTGACGGCACCCGATGGGGAAGTTGTCAGTACTGCGGAATTCACCGGCGTGGTTTCGAATGTGCAAGACGCATTGCGAATCACCGAAATCAACTACAACCCACTGAATCCGACCGCAGCCGAACTTTCGCAAAACGTCGCGCTCGATGCAGAAGATTTTGAGTTCGTGGAAGTCGAGAACATTTCGGACACCGCAGTTGATCTCACAGGCGTTCGATTCACCAACGGTATCGAATTTGACTTTACCGGCAGTGCGATCCAATCGCTCGCACCAGGAGAGCGTGCGGTCGTCGTCAAAGATCTCGCCGCGTTTACGATGCGGTACGGTACGACCGCAGCCAGTCGAGTTGCTGGCGAATTCGTGCCCGGAACGGGACTTGGCAACAACGGCGAACGGATCGTCTTGCTCGATACGGGCAATTCTGAAATCGTCAACTTCCGCTATGAAACGGACACCGACACTGGATGGCCATCACGAGCGGACGGAAATGGTAGCTCGTTGGTTCTACGCGACACGTCGGCCGATCCGTCTGACGGCTTGAACTGGTCGGCAAGTCTTCGAATCGGCGGTACTCCTGGTGCCGCTGCTGACTCTACTGCCAGCTTACCGGCGATTGTCATCAACGAAGTTCTGGCGAATTCGGCCGATCCGGCTACAGACACTGTCGAACTGCTCAACGTGTCCGGCAGCTCGCTGAAGCTTGAACACGCGTATCTCAGCGACCGAGCCAACTCATTGGGGCAGTTTGCAATACCAACGACAACGATTGCGGCTAACAATTATTTGTTGCTCGACGAGTCGGATTTCAATGTTGAAGGAAACGGTTTTGCGTTCAGCAGCGCCTCGGGCGAGACGATCTACTTGACGGTTGGAGACGCAAGTGGTCCTACGCACTTCCTGGACGTCGTGAGCTTCGGCGCAACGTCGGAAGGCGAAACGTACGGACGAATTAACGGCACGTCGTACTTTGCTCCAATGGCAGAAGCGACGCTTGGCCAGTTTAACTCTGCCCCGCGAATTGGTCCCGTTATTATCTCGGAAGTTCAGCGTGATGCTGGATTGCCATCGGCAGCAGCTCTCGCGATTTATCCGCAGCTTGACGGCGGAGATCTGGAGTTCATCGAGATCTACAATCCGCAGGCGACCGACGTCGACTTGACAAACTGGCGAATCCGTGGCGGCGTCGACATGACATTTGCCGATCAACAAATGATTGGAGCAGGACAAACGCTAGTCGTTGTCTCGTTTGCTGCCGAGCGTGAAGACAATGCCGCACGCACGGCAGCGTTCCGAACGCACTACGGATTGGCGGATGACGCGAAGATCGTTGGCGGTTACGCAAACCAGCTCAACAACGATCGCGATCGGATAACGCTGCAGCGTCCCGGCACAGCTGCTGACGATGGTTCGATTCCACGATTGCTGGAAGACGAAATCGTCTACTCCAACGTCGGAACTTGGATAGCGGAAGAAGGTAATTCACTGAACCGAGTCTCATTGGATACCTACGGAAATGATGGTTCTAACTGGATGTCGAAGGCTCCGACGCCTGGCGCGGTCATGTTCATGTCGGCTGACGTTAACAACGACGGAAGTGTCACAGCGGACGATATCGAAGTTGTCTGCTCGGCCATCAGCAACCAGGACATGATGGAGTTCGATTACACGCGTGATGGTCAGCTATCGTTCAGCGACCTCGAGTACTTCGTACGCATGGTTGTCGGCACTTCGTTTGGCGACGCGAATGTGGATGGAGTATTCAACAGCTCTGATCTGACGCTGGTGTTCCAAGCCGGCCAATACGAAGATTCGGTCGCTGGAAACTCGACTTGGGCGACGGGTGATTGGAATTGTGATGGCGAGTTCACGACGAGCGATTTCGTCACTGCATTCATGTACGGTGAATACTCCATCGGAGAAGCGACTCCTCGAATCGTCACGGATCGATCGCTCGTTTCCGCGGCTGTTGCCCCAGTCGCGAGTGCGAACCAGGTTGGCCCAGATGCTGTCAACGACCGTATCGATGCTGAATCGGTCGTTCGCCCGGAACTGGAGCTGGAGCAGCATTCCGTTGACTCGGTATTTGCCGAGATCGATTTGGACGTTGACGATCAAAACGATCGTACGGCATTCGATGACGACGACTGGCGAACTCCGCTGATCTAGCCAACTTTGCAAGCATCGACCGATTCATTACGATATTCGCCAAGGCATTCGTTCATCAGAGCGGATGTCTTGTTGGAGGGTAAGCGAATTGGCTAGCGGCCTCACTGGAACTGAGGTGCCGGGTAACCGGTTGTGGGTTCGAATCCCATGCCCTCCGCTATCGTAGATCGGCGCTGACTTCTCCATCGCCAGATTCAGTTGTTGGGGATATTCTAATGGCAGGGTGGCCGGGGTCGAGCGTAGCGAGCCCCCGGAAT
>JAGQPC010001123.1 GCA_020426925.1 Planctomycetales bacterium
AGCAACTTCCACCACACGGACAGCACTAGCATACACCCAAGCCCACCAATCAAACGTCAAAAGGCATGCCTTCTCTCAGGCTTCGAACAGCAAGAATCGATGCGATGGTTGTCGCTCGTAACTCCTTCCACGGAATCAACCATTTCCCTTTGGCAACACAATCTGCCCAGGCTTTCATCTCTGCAGCGTGCCCCTTGTCCATCTTCATTTTCGTCGTCGAGAGTTTCCCACCTCGACATTCCGTAACGACTTTGTAGTCATCGATCACGCCTACGCGGCCAGTGCCGATGACCTCAATTCGTTCCTTGGGAAAACGTTTGTCGCCACCAGCGAGATACCCGATATTCGAAATACTTCCATTCGCGTGTCGCAAAGTGATAAAGCACTTGTCGTCAGAAATCTGTCCCGGAGCACTCCCGACCGATTCAGCGTAAACTCTTACCGGTACGGATCCGGTTAGATACGTCGCTAGATCAATCGCATGACAAGCCTCGCCAATGATCCGGCCGCCACCTTCTTCATCATGCTGTGTCCAATGATCGGCGGGAATATCTCCGGCGTTAAAGCGAATCGAAACAGTCAGCGGCTCCGTCGCGTCCGAAAAGAACTTCTTCATTCGCACACACGCTGGAGCAAACCGCCGATTAAACCCAACCATAATCGTCGACTCTGTCTCAACCGAGCGTCCTGCATCATCCCTAGCTCCTAGCTCTTCGCTCCTAGCGCCTAGCAAAGCATTTTCAATCTCTTCAAGCTCCTCGAAGTTCAAGCACAATGGCTTTTCCACAAACACGTGCTTGCCTGCATCCAACGCCTTGACTACATGCCGAGCGTGTTGGTCGTGCCGAGTAATCGAAACAACCGCTTTGACTTGATCATTGGCAAATACTTCGTCTTCGTCTGCTGTAGCCGTTGTAAAACCATGGCTCTTACCGGTGTGTGCGGCTGAAAGTCCCTTGGCAGAGCAGATCGAAATCGGAGCAAAATTGCCGCATTTCTCCATCGCTGGCAACAGAACCATCCGAGCGAAATTGCCAGCACCAAGCACTCCAACTGGCACTTTGCCTGAAGTAGATGCGGGACGGCTGGTCAGCGAAACTGCCGACGTGCCAGTCGTCTCGATACCGGGATAATTGATGACAATCCCCAGATACGGCTCGTCTCCCGATTCAATCAGTTCATATGCTCTTTTAGCTTGCTGTATGTCAAACCGGTGTGAGATCAACAGGCCAACGTCAAGTTGCCCACGTCCCATCATGTCCAGGACCGCTTGGATGTTCCGTTGTTCCGTCCAGCGAACGTGCGCGGCCGGATAGTCGATACCACGTTCTTCGTAGTTAGGATCGTATCGGCCAGGGCCGTACGAACAGGAGACCACGAACTCGGCTTCCTTGAAGTACCAAGGCCTACGATCAAGCTCGAGCCCGACGACACCGACCAGAACGACTCGTCCTTTCGGCCGGATGGCATTCGCGGCCATTTCGATCGGTCCGTTCGACTTGGTCGATGCGGTAATGATGACTGCATCAGCGCCGAGTGCATTCGTTAGAGATTCAACCTTTGTCGCGTTCAAAGAAGACGAGGCTACTTCGGCACCCATCTTCATGGCGAGCTCACACTTGCTTTCGTCCAAGTCCGTGCCGAGCACTCGGCATCCAGCCGCCGCCAGCATCGCCACGGTCAATTGACCGACGAGACCCAGTCCAACAACCAGCACGGTTTCACCAACGCTCGTTTTGCTGAGTCGTACACCTTGTAGTGCAATACTGCCCAGGACACCGAACGACGCATGTTCGAATGGAACGTGGTCTGGAATGCGTGCGCACAGATTCTGAGGAACACTGACGATTTCGGCATGTGGTCCATTCGATGCGACACGATCACCAGGCTTGTATCCTTGTACTCCGTCGCCACATGCGATGACAACGCCAGCCGAGCTGTACCCCATCGTCATCGGTTCATCGAGTTTCTTCCGAACCTGTTGAATGGTATCGACAAGTCCCTCGTTGCGAATTTTTTCAAAGACGCGACGCACATGGTCCGGTCGTTCACGCGCTTTGCCCAGGAGAGATTTCTTAGAAAGGTCAAGCACCATTTTTTCTGTGCCTGCGGATACCAGCGACGCACGATTCGCAACGAGGATTTGTCCGGGAACGACATTCGGGCCAGGCAGTGTGGCAACAGAAGTCTTCCCGCTACCGATATCTTGAACTACTTGCAGCATGTTTGAGAAAGGCTCATTGGACTTTTGACGTCTGAGATGACAAACCGGAGTTTGCCACGCGACGTCTTTTCGATGGATTCGACGATATCGAATTGAACAAGTGTGCCACTGCCAATACGAGACGCGAATTCTTGACGGAGAGCGGCTTCATCGCCCGCTCCGTAGTTTCGTTCTGGAACGATTCGTACGATCAGTCGGCTTGTATCCGGTTGATAGATTTGCGCTTCCCTGACGTTTACAGCGTCCTTAAAGATGTGGTCCAGTCTTCCGACAACCGAGCCATTCGCCGTGACTATCGAATCCTCTTGCCTGCCGTCTAACGTGCTAACGGTGCGCCAGCCCGTCATTCGATCGTCGTCCGAGATTGTTACCAGGTCTCCAACCTCATAGCGAATTAATGGCATTGCAAGGTTGGTGAAATTCGTCCCAACTACACGGTAGCTGTGTCCATCATTTGGCACGAACTCCGTATACGCAAAGTCTTCATCTACCGTCAACGCGCCGTTAGGGCGTTCGGAGATATTAGCAACCGCTTCCGACATTCCGTAACTTTGTGCTGGAGTGACACCAAATGCGTTGTATATCGCTTCGCGCTGGTGGTCGAGCATGTTTTCGGAGCCCGTCGTAACCCATTTGGGACTGTAATCAAGCGCTAGATCATTTTCGACCATCAGCTGAGCCAATGTGGACATAAACGACGGGTAACCGTGGAACCATTTGGGCTGTCGTCGGTTCAAGGTTTCGACGTATGACGACACAGTGTTTCCGGACAGGTGATATGCGCTCAACATCAATTGTCCGCATGGAATGTTAAACCGGCAATACGGTGGCTTCGCCTGCTGAACCGGAACAACGGATCTGCCACCGAAGTATGCACATGTTTCATGCAAGGGAATGCCGTACGTCGATCGAAATCGCCACCAAACTGCCCATTGCTCTCTGATCGCATCACGAGTTGAGAGGAACTTTAAACCGGCACCGGTTGTACCGCTCGTGTGACAGTGAACGATTTCTCGTTTGTGAACGTTACTCGCAATGAATTTAGAACGATTCGCACGCACATTTTCTTTGTTAATGACCGGTAGCTTGTGCAGATCTTCGACTGAACGGACGTCTTTAACACGGATGCCAGTCTCAGCGTAGTATGGCACATTCTTGATCGCGTGTTCGACGAACCGCATTAACCGTTCCGCCTGGTAATCCGCTACTTGTTCGCCCGTCCACTTAACGCGATTCTTTGCTTCGTTTAGCAGGGCGAGAAAACGCGCATCGTACCGTTGTCTCCGAATTTGTAGTCCCTTGATGCAACAAACGAAGTTTTGCAGCGTCACGGGCAATGAAGAGTAGATTCTTTCAGCGTTCATTACGGTGCGATGCTCGAAACGCTACACCAATACCATTTCGTCATCAAATTCGATCGCATTTA
>JAGQPC010001124.1 GCA_020426925.1 Planctomycetales bacterium
CGGTAATCATCATTCAAATCGAAACGGTCGCAGCGCTCGAAAACGTCGAGCAGATTGCTCAGGTCGATGGCGTCGACATCATCATGATGGGTCCTGGCGACTTGAGCCTTCAACTTGGCATTCCTGGCGAGTTTAATCATCCGACGATTCAAGCGGCGACTGAACGCATTGCGGCAGCGGCAAATCGATTTGGGAAGCATTGGGGACGGCCGGTCGGTTCGGTTGACGAAGCCAAAAAGTATCTCGACATGGACGCTCGCTTCATCACGTACGGTGCGGATATCGTTACAATCAAGGCGGCACACGAGAAGATGCAAAGCGACTATTCGAAACTTGGATTTACGTTCGACAACAGACTCGCATAACCGCAATGCACTGGCCCAACGACAAAAACGCAATTCGCGAATCGTATGACAAAGATGGCTTTGTTGTCATTCGCCAGCTATTTGATTCGCCGGAAGTCGACAATCTCCGTGGTAACTTGGAACGATACATTCGCGATGTCGTTCCACATGTTCCGCCGATGGACGCGTTTTTTGAAGACGCCAAAACAAGGCAGCAAATCCGCATGCTTCCGCGAATGGAAAAGCACGACGCGTACTTTAATGAACTGCTGACCGTCGGCTGCATTCCCGGAATTGCTCGAGAACTGAACGGCGGCGAAGTGGATCCTCTGGATGCGGCCTATTTCAACAAGCTTCCGGTTATTGGCGACGCCACCCCGCCTCATCAAGACGGATTCTATTTCCACTTGCAGCCGTGTGAAGCGTTGACGATTTGGTTGGCTCTGGACGACGCCGACGAACACAACGGTTGCATTCACTATGTGCGAGGTTCTCATCGACGTGGCATGCGAAATCACAACCGTACGCAGACAGTCGGGTTCAGCCACGGAATCGCTGACTACGGCACTGACGACGATGTTCAAAACGAAGTTGCCGCATGTGTTTCGCCCGGTGATGCTATTGTTCATCACGCGATGACGATTCACCGAGCCGATCCCAACACTTCTTCGCGGACTAGGCGTGCGCTCGGGTTTGTGTATTTTTCGTCCAACGCGTCCGTCGACGTGACAGCTCGTGACAAATACCAACAGGATCTTGCTTCCGAATGGCAGGCGGACGGCAAGATATGATTGAGCGGCGGTTTGGTTGCAACTCGTTTTTTGCCGCGGCTGTCATCGTCGCAATTGCAGGAGGTTGTTCGAGCGAATCGTCGGATGCGCGGAAAATCGAAGAAACAACTCGCGACCAATGCGTCGAGCATCTTCGCAATTCGCTTCTTAATGAAGAACGGTGGGCCAAAGTTCATGCGGCCGAGTTTTTGGTGTCGCTTGACTATCGCGGCGGCGTCGAAGAAGAGTTTCAGCAGCGGCTTCAGCTGTTCGGCGACGAGCCTGAATATCGAATTGGCATATGGCGAGTGCTTGCTCAGCTAAACCGCCATGACCGTGTTGCATATGACAAGCTCGTTGGCCAAATTAAGGCCGCGTTTGAGGACGAATCTGGGCCCGATCGCGTCCACGCCGTTGAAACGCTGGCGAAGTTGGGAGTGGCAATTACAGTTGATGATTCGCTGAGAGAAAGCGTCGACACGTTTGCTAAAACGGGACCGATCAACGGTCGAGCCTACGCATGGTGGGTACTACTAAACAGTGGCGACGGAAACGCTGAAGCACATCTCTCCGACTTGCTTTCGCACTCTGATTTTGTTGCGCGTCAAACTGCCGCGTATGCGCTACGACATCAAGGCACTATTGCGCCCGAAACGCAAAAAGCACTATCTCAAGCGTTGTCGGAAGAACCTCAGGACTCTCCGGCACTTATTTATCTGACAACTGCTTTCTTTCGACACTCGTCCGGAGCTCAATCCGAACAGAATCGAATCAAGGAGCAGCTACTGGGCAAGCTCACTTCGGGCAAGCCACACGAACAATATGAAGTCGCTCGATTAGCAGCAGACGTTGGCGATGAGTGGACCGCTGAATTGTTGTCTGTTCTGCAAAACGAAAATGCAGACGCTGACGTCAGATCGAGCGTCACGCATTCATTGTGCCGCATCGGTCGCCGCGAACAATCTCGCATGCCAACCTTTGATTGGATGGTTGTTGCGTTCTATGGTTTCGGCATGCTGGCGGTAGGACTCTTCTACGCAAGACGCACGAGAACGGTGGGCGACTATTTGCTCGGTGGCAGAAACATGAGCCCTTGGATGGTCGGGCTGTCGCTGTTTGCGACTATGCTGAGCACGTTGTCGTATCTCGCGTGGCCTGGCGAGATGATCAAGAACGGCCCGATCATTTTGATGGGCTATGCCGCCTATCCATTTGTGCTGCTTGTCGTTGGCTGGTTTCTCATTCCGCAGATCATGAAGCTGCGCGTGACGAGCGCCTACGAGATTCTCGAATTGCGATTTGGCATCAGCGTCCGCTTGCTTGGTTCGTTTCTGTTCTTGTCACTGAGATTCCTGTGGATGGCGTCGATCATCTATTGGACTACGTCCATTGTGTTGATTCCGGCCGCCGGAATTGACGAAAGCCACACTCCGATGATTGCGATGGTGCTTGGACTAGTCACAGTGATTTACACTTCGCTCGGTGGTTTGCGAGCGGTGGTCCTCACCGACGTGATACAAACGTTCGTTCTTTTCGCCGGAGCGATCGCATCGCTCGTGCTAATTACATCCGCTCTTGGTGGAGTCACGAACTGGTTGCCAAATCAGTGGGCGACGCATTGGTCGGCTCCTAAATTATGGTTCGATTTCGATCCGAACACTCGAGCGACATTGGCCAACGCGATGCTTGGAACATTCTCGTGGTATGTGTGCACGGCCGGAGCGGATCAAATGGCGATCCAGCGGTACCTCGCCACCAAAGACGTCAAAGCAGCACGTCGGACACTGGCTGTTTCGCTGTCCACCGATTTTGTTGTGATCATCTTTCTAGGATTGATGGGATTGGCTCTGTTAGCCTTTTTCTCCGCTCGGCCAGATCGATTGGCCGATGGTCATACGGTTTATGCCAATGCCGATAAACTGTTTCCGCGATTTGTTGTGGTGGGATTGCCGCTAGGCATGAGCGGCCTAGTGATCGCTGGCCTGCTGTCAGCAGCAATGTCGAGTCTGTCATCGGGAGTTAATTCATCTGCCGCGGTCATCAGCGAGGACTTTGTTCGACGGTTTGCAAAACGTCAAACCGACGATGCAAGCCGCATTCGACTAGTCCGTTGGACGTCAGTATGCGTCGGCATGGTTGTCGTATTGCTCAGTTCGCAAATCGGAAACGTGCGAGGCAACATGCTGGAAGTCGTTTATAAAGTCGGGAACTTGTTCACGGCTCCGTTGTTTTATCTTTTTTTCATGGCGATCTTTGTCGGTCGAGCCAACGCGGCTGGGACTTGGGTCGGGTCGATCGCGGGAATTGTGACGGCTGTTTCGATTGCGTTTTGGAAAGACTTTTTTGGCACGCAAGGCATCAGCTTTTTGTGGATCATCCCTAGTTCGTTTTTCGTTTCAGTCGTTATCGGCACTGCCGGAAGCCTTTTGTTTGGGCCAGGCAGTCCAAGAATCAGTATTCCGGAACAGACTTCAGCATGAACACAACATCCTCAACTGTCGGTTGCTCAAAATCTGATCTGGCGACTCCGGCGCTTTGTCTTGATCTAGACAAGTTCGAGTCCAACGTTCAAACGATGGTGAAGACGTGCCGTCAACACAATGTGCAATGGCGGCCGCACGCAAAATGCCACAAGTCGCCAATCATCGGGCGTTGGCTAGTCGAAGCAGGAGCATGCGGGCTAACTTGCGCGACGATTCGCGAAGCAGAAGTCATGGCCGAAGGCGGGATCGCAGATCTATTGATTGCCAACATGATTGCTGGACCAGTGAAAGTCAAACGACTGGCTGAAATTGCAGGCAAGGCAGACGTAATCATTTGTGTTGATGACATCACACAAGCCGATCCGATCTCTGCTGCAGTCTCGCAGGCAGGTCGAAGTGTTCGCGTGTTGGTCGAACTTGAAATCGGCATGAATCGCGTCGGTGCCGACCCGAGTGCGGCAATTGATCTTGCTCGCCGAGTCGCTGACTTACCGGGCCTGGAGTTTGCTGGCTTGATGGCATACGAAGGCCACTTGTTGACGATTGCGGATGCGGCGGAGAAACGGAATGCCATAGACAACGCACTGACGACAGTAACTCGGCTGCGAGATCAGCTTGAAGAACTCGGCCTGCCGTGCCCAATCGTTTCGTGCGGTGGCACGGGCTCGTTTCCCATTACCGTCCAGCAACCTGGCATCACCGAAATCCAAGCGGGTGGTGCGATTTTCATGGATGCTTTCTATCGCGAATTGTGCGGAATTGATGGCCTGGAAAACGCACTGACGATTCTTGCAACGATCGGCAGCATTCCTACCGCAAATCGTGCGATCATCGACGCCGGCAGGAAAGCGATGAACATCGAGATCTACAAACCGCAAGTGATCGGGATGACCGGCGTGACCGTCGATAGTCTGTCGGCAGAGCACGGCTCGCTTGAGTTAACGCCGGACGCGGCGCCACTAAATATCGGACAGCAGATCGAACTAATTCCGGGCTACGCCGATTTGACGAACGTGTTGCATCGTTGTTTCTATGGAATTCGAAACGGAATCATCGAGCAGGAGATTCCCATTGTCCATTGATGAAACCGGTGCGTCGCGGTTAGTTCTCGGAACTGCTCAGATTGGGCTCGACTACGGAGTAGCTAACCGGCGTGGCCGACCAAGTAACGCCGAATGCGAACGACTACTTTCGCACGCGGTTGACCGAGGTGTATGTCGTTGGGACACGGCGAGGTCTTACGGAGATGCGGAAAAACGGATCGGTGCGTTTCTAGCCAGGTCTGGGTCGGATGTCCGGATTGTCTCAAAGCTCGCATCGCCGCCGGACGATCTGCCGCACGATGAAATTAATAAGTGGGTCGAATCAGAAATCGATGCAAGCCGTCAAGATTTACAAATCGAGTGTCTCGACGCGTGGCTGATTCACGACGCGGATTTGGTTCGACGTTATGGCGATGCGCTCAGGGAGGCGATGCTGACGCAAGTTGATCGCGGCGCGACCAAGCAGATCGGGGTCAGTGTGTATGATGTGAACGAACTGCGGTTGGCCGATTTAGGTCGAGTTGTTGAACACCGCCAAGTGCACTGTAACAAAAGGTCGCAAGTTGCTCGTAGTACCGCCTTCAGGCGGCCGACGGCTGCTCCCGGGCTTCCGCCTAAAGGCGGTACTAGAAACAAACAAGGCGTTGACCAACTAGTTGCTGTGCAGCTGCCGCTGAATTTGCTCGATCACCGGTTCCCGAATTCGCAGGAACTTCAGGAACTCGATCGAGTTGGCTCGACCGTGTACGCCCGCAGCGTACTTCTGCAAGGTGTTTTTACGATGGAGCCGACGTCTCTGCCTGCGCACTTGAATCATTTGGCCGAACCGTTGACGCGTCTACGTGCGATGCTCGCAAAATATGAAGTGACTCCGCTCGATGTCGCGTTGCCTTTTGTGTTGTCGCAAAAACAAGCTAATTTCGTCGTTGTTGGCGTCGACGACGAGAGTCAACTGGACGACAATCTGAGACGTGCCGAGCTGCCTCTTCCTGCGGGACTCGTCGATGAACTGCGTAGCGTGTTTGGTTCGCTTCCGGTAGAAGTTGTCGAGCCTCGTCGATGGTAATCTTAGAACTCGATCTCGATGAACAGTCTGAAACTTTTTGATTTGACGAACAAGACCGCCTTAGTCACGGGCGGAACCGGTTGGCTAGGGCAAGCGATTGCAGAAGGATTGGCCGAAGCTGGTGCGGCTGTAATCGTGTCGAGCCGAAATCCCGCTCGCGCAGAGGAAGCTGCTGCCAGACTCGTCACCGAAAACGAGCAGCATCACGTTGGTGTTTCAATAGATCAAATGGACGCGGATTCTATTCGTGCTGGGTTCGAGCAAGCGATCGCGTTGGCTGGTTCAATCGACATCTTGGTCAACAATGGTCTGGAAGCGGTCGCATCCGATTTGACAACGATTACGTTCGAAGAGTTTGCGAGACACCAAAAAAACAACGCAGGCTATTTCGATTTGGCGAGACATGTCCGCGACCACGCGGTTGCTCGGAGTGCTTCTGCAAGCATCATCAGTATCGGATCGATGTACGGTCAGGTCGGTTCCTATCCGGAAACATATGATGGGATTTGTGCTGCGAATCCGGTTGCTTATCAGACACTCAAGGGCGGCACGATCCAGATGACAAAGCACCTAGCGGTCTATTGGGCGAAGGACAACGTGCGAGTTAACTGCGTAAGCCCTGGTCCTTTTCCAAATCCGGCCTCGGCCCCGCCGGAATTGATTGAACGATTGAAAATACATTCACCCATGATGCGGATGGGCCAGCCGCACGAACTCAAAGGCGCGATCGTCTTCCTCGCGAGCGACGCATCTAGCTACGTCACGGGACAAAACATCACGGTCGACGGTGGCTGGACAGCATGGTGACGGCTTTATTTCGTACAGCGCTAAAGGAACAGACATGACAACGGACGGAAAACTTACTGGTAAAGTC
>JAGQPC010001125.1 GCA_020426925.1 Planctomycetales bacterium
GACCCTCCCAAGGGAGGGTGAAGTGAGTTTATTCTTACTTGTGACTAATGTTTACGAAGCGCGTTGCACCACACGATCTCGCCTGAGGTTTCGTCGCATCCAAATCAGCGCCAACAAGCACGCGATCGCACCGCACGTAGCTTCAGGTACTACCGCGGTTGGTCGTGGTCCTTTTTCGTATCCACCGTTCGAGAAAGCTATGACAAAATCGGAACTGGAAAATTCGCCGTCGCCGCTCCAATCTCCTTCCGCCCAAGTGGCCGCTTGACCGGTTTCGAACTTTTGAGCTTGAAATACGGCAACAAAGTCGGAACTGTTGAATTCGCCGTCTAGATTCGAATCACCGAAGTACGTGTTTAAAACGTCAACAATCAACGATTCGCGGTCTGCTCCATTTATCGCGCCATCTTTATTTACGTCAAATCTGGTCTCAATTGGTGCTCCAGTAAGAATCGCTTGAGTGAGTTCATCAATCGTCACTGTCGGCGCGCCGATTCCAGTATAGATTTCGATCTCGTCTATCGCGGTTCCGCCGCCCAATCCTGACATCGGCACGACGATCCGCAGACCGGTCGCGGCGACGCCGCCACTGCCATCGTCGATCGCAAACTCGTGTCGCCAGTAAGGAGTAAAATCGTCCGACTGCAGCGAGTATGAAATCTCGCCGATATCTTTCCAACCTGTCGACGCGTCGCCCGTTGCTTCAGTGCTTTCATCCGGATTCTGTGCCAACGTGTATTGCAGCAAATAGGTGCCGGAAGAACGATCGGTACATTGACCACCGCACGCGTCGGCGACGTCGTTGCCGTTGTCTCGGCCCCAAGCGACGCTGGTAATGAGCTGCTCACCATCAAGAGCTATTCCGGCGAAAGCATCGGGAGCGAAAGGATTGTCCGATCCGCCAATCCAACTGTTCGTGTTGCCGTAAAACCCGTCGTTCAAATTGTCGGCGACGTGAAACTCAATACCGAGCTCCGGCCCCAAATCGCTGCTACTGAACGCCGTCGCGCCGTTTCTGGCCAGTGCCGCGTTATCGGGAACGATTGCTCCGTCGGGCGGAGGCTCGGTATCAAAATGATCGCCATCGTTACCGTCCCACGAAATCGTGAAGCCCAACGCTGGCTCGATCGTAATAGGTGACGGTGGTGGAGGCGGAGCAACGAACTCGCCTGGCATATCGTAAAGCTCGATTTCGTCGATGGCCGTTCCACCGCCAAGACCGGTTCCAGGAACGATCAGACGAATGCCGGTTGCGTCGACGGGATCGAAATTGTAGCGATGGCGTTGCCACGTGTTGTTGTAGTTGGTCTCCGGCCCATCGCTGGCTCCATATTCCAACGTGCCGATTTCGACCCAACCAGTGGCCGGATTGCCAGTCGTATCAAAATCTAAATCGGAACTGGGATTCGGCACTTGCGTGTACTGCAAGGTGTAAAGCCCCATGTGCCGATCGAGACACACAAAACCACCGCATCCGTTGTCCCCCGACAGCACGTTGCTGCGACCGAACGCGATGCTCTGGATGTTCGCCACAGGACTCGCTCCTAAATCGATTCCGGCGAACGTATCAAAGAAAGGATTGTCGTCTCCGCCGATCCAGCTGTACTCGTTTCCGTAAGAACCATCGTTCAGATTGTCGATGTAGTGATAATCAAGCCCGAGCTCAGGCCCGAGTTCGCTGGTCGCAAACGCGATCCCGCTTGTGGCTAGGTTCTTCGGAACTGGGTCGCCGCCGCTTTGCGCCGCGGGCCCTTCTTGCACGAGCACCAGACCATCTCCGTCCAACAAAAGCTGTCCGGTCGCCTGCGGCCCAAACAGAACAATTGCCCCCAAAGCAATGATTACGAGCCGTAAACCATGATGAATCGTCACGATATTCTCCACGAGCGGGATTCGGAAAGCTTGACACAACTTCGGACCCAGATTTTAGAGCGACAGTTTTGCGTTCGCAAGAAAATTACTGGACAATTAGCGCACATTCGAAACCTTTAAACTCGCTACGCGACCGAGACCAGGAGCCAACATTGAAACGACTTCGCTTTGAGCAACTTGAAGATCGGATGGTCCTCGACAGCACCGTCGTCTTCAGCGAACTGATGTACAACCCAGGACCTCAATCCGATCTCGAATGGGTCGAGCTGTACAACGAGATGGCGGTCGATATGGACATATCGAATTGGCATTTTGACGGGATTGACTTTACGTTTCCGCCCGGAACCATCGTGCCAGCTCAACAATTTGTCGTGATTGCGAAATTGCCAGACCTATTCGCGCAACGTTACGGCATGGCGTCGAACTTTGGACCTTATTCGGGTCGGCTCAGCAACGGCGGCGAAACGATTCGCTTGATCAACAACAACGAGCGAGTCATGGACGAGATCAATTACAACGACGTCGCGCCATGGCCTGTCGCACCGGACGGATCAGGAGCCTCGCTTGTCAAAGCCAATTTAGACGGCGGCAGCGACGACCCGACAAACTGGATTCACAGTCACAATGTCGGAGGCTCTCCTGGCACCACAGAACCCACCGACGTAGCTGATCATTCAGCAGTGTTGTTCAGTGAAATCGGCGGTCGTGATGATGCGTTTTTTTTCGAAGTCACGAACCTCGGCGCCGACACAGTCGATCTAGCTGAATACACAATCGGCACCGACGCGATGGATCGCACTGTGCAACTCTCCGGTCTTCTCCCTCCAAACGAATACGCCGCGTTCCAACCAGCAGATCTTCAGATCGATCCAACGACAGCGGACAATTTCTTTCTGTATTCCAACGAATCGACACACGTCGAAGACGCGGTCCGCACGAGCGACAACGCTCAGGCCAGATTGTTTAATGGCGAATTCTCACATCGATGGTTACAGCCAAACGCGACCACACCCGGCAAAGTAAATGATGTCTCATTGGAAACGGACGTCGTCATCAACGAGATCTTCTATCACGCTCCCGGGACTGCGGTCGATGCTCAACCCGCTACGTTTGACACCAGTCTTCTCTTACCGATCGACGAAAACACAACGTGGCGATATCGATCAAGCAGCGATGGCCTGCCGCAAGACTGGGCGAGCGAGTCGCATCCCACAGGACAAGATAACTGGCAAGACGGCAATGGGCTTTTTGGTTACGAAAGAACGGATCTCGGCATTCCAATTCGAACCGAGTTTCCGAATCCGGCGACCGTTTTTCCGCCGATCACAACCTACTACTTTGAAACCGATTTTCAGATTGATGAAGGACATTTATCGAACGGCGCCGGCATCGGCTTGCGTCACATGATCGATGACGGAGCTGTGTTTTTTATCAACGGTCAAGAGTTTCTTCGCTTCAACATGCCCGATGGCGAAATCGATAGTGGCACATTCGCATCGTCAGTTCCAGACGCTGCGCTCAGTGAAGTAACGCCAATCCCTGTCGACATGCTGCGAGTCGGTGACAATCGGCTATCCGTCGAAGTGCACCAAGCCTCCGTCGCCAGCAATGATATTGTTTTCGGTGCGGAATTATTGCAAACGCGCCAACTAACCGAAGCCATCCCAGGGCAGCCGTACACGGAATCAGAAGAAGAATGGATCGAAATCTTCAATCGAAGTCAGAATCGCACAATCGATCTGTCCAATTGGCAATTCGACGATGGAATCGAATTTACGTTTCCGACCGGAACAATGATCGGTCCCGGCGAATACAAATTGATTACGAATGATGCCAACATGTTGGCACAAGCGTATCCGACTCTGGCATCTTCGATCGTCGGCAGCTTTACTGGAGGCCTGTCGAATCAAGGCGAAACAATTCGGCTCGTCGACGCAGACGGAAATCCGGCGGACGAAGTTCGTTACTACGACGGCGGCCGGTGGCACGAATACGCTGACGGCGGAGGTGCGAGCTTAGAGCTGATCTCGCCGTTTGCCGACAACCGCTCTCCTGAAGCATGGGCTTCCAGCGCTGAAATCGCTAAGTCCAAATGGCAAACGATTACCTACGAAGGTGTCGTGAAACCAGACGGATTCTCTGGCAACGTTTCTCAACGTTACCACGAGTTTATTCTCGGCCTGCTGGACGCAGGTGAATTACTCATCGATGACGTGTCGGTTTTGGAAAACGGTGTCGGCGGCATCGAGCGTATTCAAAATGGCACGTTCGAAGAAGACCCGCTGGGCGGAGCGGCCGCAAAATGGCGCATCGCTGGCAACCACAGCGGAATTGTCGTACTCGATCCAGACGATCCGTCTAATCAAGTGCTGCGATTGACGACGACCGGCGCGTTGGAAGATCGCTACAACCACGCCGAAACAACATTTGCGGGCGGTGCCCAAATTCGTGAAGGAACAAACTACCGCATTTCGCTGCGAGTTCGCTGGATAAACGGCTCAAACCAGTTGAACACTCATTTGTACTTCGATCGCCTGATGCGGACAACACGAGTCATTCGCCCCGAAATGCACGGCACTCCCGGCGCGGTGAATTCGGCCTATCGTGCCAACATCGGGCCGACGTTCGAGAACTTTCGACACTCGCCGACGCTGCCGGATCCAGATCAAGAAGTAACCGTGTACGTCGATGCCGACGACGTCGATAGTGTCGCGAACGTGACGCTGTTCTACGCAATCGACGATGGCGACTTTACTGCAGTTCTGATGGATAAGGGCGACGGTACTTACGCCGGCGTGATCCCCGGACAAGCGTCAGGGACCGTCGTGACCTTTTACGTTCAGGGAGAAGACGCTCTTGGTGCTGCAAGTCGATTCCCCGCTGAAGGGCCCAATGCACGGGCACTTTATCAAGTCCCCAACCAAAGTGATCGCGATGGCATTCACAATTTTAGAATCATCATGAGACCGGGCGAATCACGCTGGCTGCACGATCGAACCAATGTACTGTCGAACGGGCGTATCGGCGCAACCGTCGTCTACAACGAATCGGAAGTGTTTTACGACGTCGGCGTCAGGCTGAAAGGATCAAACGCGGGGAGATCTGACGCGTCGTATCTCGGCTTCAACTTGCAGTTCGATCCGATGCGGCTATTTCGCGGAGTGCATGATTCGGTTGCCATTGACCGGTCCGGCAGAAGCAGCTCAACTCCGCTGACCCAAGACGAAATTCTCATCAAACATATCGGCAACGCGGCGGGCGGAATTCCTTACATGTACGACGACTTGGTTCACGTCATCGCGCCACGCCGCGCGCACACCCGTTCCGCCCTGCTGATGATGTCGCGTTACGGTGACGAGTTTCTCGATACCCAATTTGAAAACGGATCAGAAGGCACAGTCTTCAAACTCGACATTACTTATGTGCCCAATGGCACAGCTGTTCGAAATGATCCTGAAAGCGCGAAGATTGCATCTCCGTATTCGCACCCTCAGCCAACACGAGATCTAGAAGACCTTGGCGACGACAAAGAGGCATATCGATCGCACTTATTGATTCGCAACAATCGGGCCCAGGATGATTACAGTCGGATTATTGAAGCATCAAAGGTGCTTGACCAGCGAGGACAAGACTTCGTCACAAACGCGGCGGAAGTCATCGATCTCGACCAGTGGGCTCGCGTGTTCGCGTTGCAATCGCTGACCGGCGCGGCAGACGTTTACACTCGCGGAAGCCTCCACCACAACATCGAATTCTACGTGCGGCCAAGCGACAACCGAATCCTTGCGCTACCGTGGGACTGGGATTTTGCCTTTACGGCGTCGGCTCGGCAGTCGCTGGTCGGAACCACTGGCAACGGCGGACGCCTGATGAACCAACCCGGAGTGAGGCGTCTGTATCATGGACACCTGCTGGACATCATCAACACGACGTTCAATAACGAGTACCTCGACCGGTGGATCGACCATTACGGCGAAGTCGCGAATCAAAACCTGTCGCGGATTAAGTCATATGTTCAGCAACGACGAGAGTTTGTGCTCGGCCGCCTCCCCGACAAGATCGAGTTTGAAATCAAGACAAACGATGGCGTTAACTTCGAAACCGAACTGCACAACACAATCATCGCTGGCGAGGGCTGGATCGACGTTCGAGAAATCCGAGCGGGCACTAACGTCTTAGTGGTTCGCTGGCTTGACGACACGCGATGGGAAGTCGATTTGCCAATCGAGTTTGGCGAAAATAATATTGAACTGATTGCGTACGATCATCAAGGCAACGCCGTGGGCTCGGACACCATCGCCATCATTGGCACTCGATTGCTGGGTGACTTAAACAGCAATACCGTGCTGGATGTTGAAGACATCGACTTACTGGCCGCGGCGATTCGCACCGGCGATATCGATACAGCCGACCTCAATGAAGACGGCGTCGCGGATCAAGCCGACCACGCTTTCTTGATTCAAGAACGATTCAAGACAAACTACGGTGACGCAAATCTGGACGGCGTCTTCAATTCGACCGACCTCGTAGCAATTTTCCAGGCAGCCGAATACGAAGATGCCGTTCCGGGCAATTCAACTTGGGCCGAAGGAGACTGGAACGGCGATGGCG
>JAGQPC010001126.1 GCA_020426925.1 Planctomycetales bacterium
ATCACCAAACACAAGGTGAAATACACTCGCGTTGCCGGACACAGTGGCCATCCGGAAAACGATCGGTGCGACGAACTCGCTGTGCAAGCGTATCAAAAGTACTTGTGAATCGGATTCGCCGGTCGTCTCGCTCAAACGATACCGTCGTTTGGTTCAATATGTGTCGCGTGGCGTGGTGTTATTCCGCGCGGTCGACTCGATACCAAACGCGGATGATCTGGTACCAGTAGGTGCTGTATTCGCCAGAGGACCGCAGCTGAGGATCCGTCGAGCCTTCTTCGTGTGGTTCGTGAATGCTAGGTAGTACAACAGTTTCGATGTTTACTACGTTCACGTTGTTCTTTTCAATCCAATCGCTTGCGCGGAGCGTCGCTGATTCAAAGCGTTCGAATTCGGCCGAACGCAAAAATCCTGGCGCGACCGTTTCCTCTGGCGCGAAATCTTTAAATGCGATCATGGGTTTCTCCTTCAGTTGCGAGTATTGTAGCCCCTGACGCAGAGCACTGCGTTCATTGTAAAATGTTGGTATGAAAGATCTAATTCTAGGAACCGCCGGACATATTGATCACGGTAAAACGTCGTTGATTCGGGCGTTGACCGGCACGAATACAGACCGACTTCCCGAGGAACAAAAGCGCGGGATCACAATTGAGCTCGGTTTTGCGGAACTGGAAGTGGACGATTATCGATTGGGGATCGTTGACGTTCCAGGCCACGAAAAATTTGTTCGCCAGATGCTTGCTGGCGCGACGGGCATGGACTTAGCCTTGCTTGTCGTCGCTGCTGACGATTCGGTGAAAACGCAGACCCGTGAGCATTTTGAGGTGCTCCGAATTCTGGATTTGCCCGCCGGCGTCATTGCTTTAACCAAGTGTGATGTCGCGGACCCTGATTGGATCTCTCTAGTTGAAGAGGAAATACGCGAACTCGTTGCCGGCTCCTTTCTAGAACATGCTCCCATCGTACGAACCAGTTCAACCAAGCAAACAGGGATCGAAGACTTGCGAGCGGCGCTAAAAGTAGCTGCTGAAAGCGTCGTGCAGCAACGGAGCGAACGGCTGGAAGGGCCTTTTCGTATGGCGATCGACCGAGCCTTCACGATCGAAGGACACGGAACGGTCGTTACGGGCAGTGTGTCGTACGGTCGATGCAACGTTGGCGACCGGCTGCTTATCGAACCTGGACATTTGGAAGTTCGTGTTCGCGGTTTGCAAAACCATGATCGTGTGGCGGAATCCATTCAGCGTGGGCAGCGAGCCGCAATTAACCTCGCCGGAATTCAACGTGACGACGTAACCAGAGGTCACGAACTGATTTCTCCGGGACACTTGCTGGCGAGTCGGTTAGTGTCAGTTCAAATTCAAATGCTCGATGACGTGCAGCGGCCGCTAAAAAATCGAAGCAAAGTGCGACTTCACATTGGAACGACTGAAGTACTTGCGACAGTTTCCATCTTGGATGCTGATAAAGCTGAACCCGGTCAAAGCGTATACGCTCAACTGTTTTTGTCAGAGGAAATTGTGGCCAGCTGGAACCAGCCGTTCGTTTTACGGAGCGAATCACCGGTCGACACGATTGCTGGTGGTCGAATACTTGTTCCTGTTGCCGAGAAGATTAAACGCTCGAGTGAGACCCAACTGGGCTATCTAAGGCAGCTGCAATCAGCGGACGAGCTAGAACGATCATCTGCTGCTATTTACTTCGCTGGGGCAAAGCATGTCGGGCATGAGGAGCTGTCGCGTACAGCCGGTGTTGCGGATCCTCGATCGGTTTACGACAAACTGTGCGAGCATGGTGATGTCGTCCGCGTTGCTAAGACCGCACAACGAGAAGTGTGGATGCACCAAGCGGTGTGCGAAGAAATCCAAGAACGGATCGGCAATTCCTTGACGCGTCTTCACGACGACAATCCTCTACGCACGATGTTCGACCGTGCGACGATCGTTAATCAGTTTTCATACCTGGAAATGCCAGCGATCGTCGATGCTCTTTTGCGGCGAATGGAAATTGCGAAGACAGTCCGCTTGACGGAGAAAGGTGTGGGCCTGGCGGATCGCGGACCGAAATTGTCAAAGAACGAAAAGGTGTTGCTCGCGTCGCTCATTCAACAATTCAAAGACGCAGCCTTTCAGCCACCGACCGTCAAGGAATGCCAAGCGGCCGCTCCCAAGAATCAAGCATCTGTGCCTCAATTGATATCACTCGCCGCGTCCGATGGAGACTTGGTTGAGATCAGTTCCGACTTCTTTATCCACGCCGATGTCGAAAGAGAATTGAAAGAAAAACTGATCGAGGCTATGCCCGACGGGAACGGCCTGACGCTCAGCGAAATCCGTGAAATGCTTCAGACAACTCGCAAATATGCCGTGCCCATCTGCGAATACCTCGATAGAACCGGATTTACCGTGCGGGACGGAGACCTCCGCCGCATAAAGAAAACGTAGGATTGTGTAATATTGGATTGCCGAATGACAGCTCGATCGTTCGTTTAACCCGACGCCGCAGGCTAGGTTTGTTGTAACGCCTC
>JAGQPC010001127.1 GCA_020426925.1 Planctomycetales bacterium
ACGGAATTAGCAACTTCCGCTACGGGCGACGCTCAGTGAATCGGCGACATCAGCCGGTTTTCAGACGCTGCTCAATGCGGCTGACGACTTCTTGGACTGGACCATCGTGCTGTGCGAGCACATTGCAATTCTGCGATATCCAGCCGTCAACTTTGGATTTCGCGGACAGGACAGTACTGTGGCTCTTGCGCCCAAAGTACTCGCTGATTTCCGCAAGGCCAGCTCGCGTGTGCTTTCGTGCCAGCCACATAGCAAGCATTCTTGGATGGCTGACATCGCGACTGCGGCGGTTTGATCGTAGGGTTTCCGGCGCGATCGCAAACTCTTCGCAGATAGCCTTTTCGATATCGTTGAGACGAACGATCGACCGCCCTGTCGGAAACAGCTCTCGGACAATTTCGCGAGCCATCGTTCCGCATACCGGTCTTTCGAACGCCCGGCTGGAGACCCACATGCGATTAAGCAATCCGGAAAGCTGACGTCCGTCACCCGGTGCGGTTTCAGCGACATCGTTGATCACAGCTTCGTGAACGTCGAGTTTTCGGGTCGCCGCCATTCGCAGCAGTAGCTCGCGACGAGTATCGACGTCCAGCGGTTTCATTTCGCACGCAAGTCCGCACGAAAGTCTTGCGAGCATTTCCTGACCGAGCGAACGTAATTCGGACGGACTTCGGTCGGCGGCGAGAATCAACTGTCCTCCTTCACGAAGATTCGCGTCGATCGTGTGCAGCAGTTCGACAATTGTCGCCTGCTTGCCCGTAAAGAACTGTACGTCGTCAATGATCAAAAGGTCGACGCCTCGATACTTTCGTCGGAAGCTCGGAAGTCCGCCACCCTTTAGAGCTTGCAGGAAGTAAGTCGTGAATTGTTCGGCAGAAAGATAGACGGCACGCTTGCGAGGGTAGATGCTTCGCACTTTCGACCAGACACCTTCAAGCAGGTGGGTCTTCCCACAACCTGACGGCCCGTGCAAGAAGAATGGTGAAATGCCGCCAAGCTCTTTTAGGATCAAGTCGACCGAACAAGTGGCGAGCCGATTGCATTCGCCTTGAACGAACGAACTGAGGCTGGCGAACTTTCGACCATTGGTATTGGCCGTCTTTAGTGGAAACAGTGTTCGAGGCCGCGCGTCATCTTGTGCCAACTTTTCTCGCCGTGAGGATGTCGGCGTGTCGTCACCGGCTTGAGGGCAATTCGAAGCTTCTTCTTCGCCAGTGGAAGCGTCGCTGTTTTTTTCGTCACTGACAGGCGACGTTTGAACCTGGATTGAGATTTGCGCTGGCGATCCGAGAGCTTGCTGCCCCGCTTCTCGGGCATCATGCAGGAACGTCTTGCGCATTTGCTCGGCCGCGAACGCGCTTTTCGCCGCGATCAAAACAGATTTTTCGTCGATTGAAATGTGCGCATCGGCGAACCAAAGTTCGTAGCGATCAGAGCCTATGCGATCATTCAAAGTCGAACGAAATGCGGACACGATATCCGTATCGCGGTGAATCACTTCCTGCTTCCCCAGCGTATTTCTTGCGCGGACTGAGCGCCAAAAAGATGCCAACTCAGATTCGCTATTTAAGGCCAAAAAAAATGGGCCACGGCCTTAATAGAGTAAGCAACATGAATTCGTTTCCACGAGTGCTTAACCTCATCTACATCCGAGGAGCCGATTGTACGTTCGCGAGCAGCACTGTCAAACCATGCGATGCTTCGCGCGCAGAATCTTTTCGTCCAACTTCATCCGAAGACCGTGATTCCCGTTGAAAAACGAAACTTCGGTAATAATCGTTTTTTTGTGAAGCGTGCGCAGTCAAGACAATCTGATTGTTTTCACTGTGGAAAACTATTCGTTAACTTTTTGAGTCACGACGCGCGGCAATTGGTCGCCTGCTGTTTTTGTGCGGATTCGAAATCTGCCAGACGTAAACTCGGTTGAAATCGAACGAAACAAAACCTTTCTCTTCGTAGGCAGCGATCGCATATTTGTTTTTCGAATCGACGTCCGCAACGATCGAAACTGCGCCTCGCTGACTGCAGAATTCAATCGCAAAATCTAAGATGTCCGAGCTGAGTTTGCGGCCTCGAGCTGCAGGAACGATTCCGAAGTAGACGATTTCCAACTGTTCCCCAGATTCCGAAACCAGAATGCATCCAACATCTTTCCCCTTCAAGCTCGCGACAAACCACCCGTCTTGTTTATCCTGGGCATTCACCGCATATGCCTCCAGGAATTCTTGAGCAGACCGCAGCCCGTTAACGGTCGGGCAATCTAGCGAGCCTACGTACGTTTCATCGACGATTGCGGCAAGCGTTTCAACCTGTGTTGCGTTTCGAAACTGTAGACGCGACTCTGCGTTCGTCGAGCGACTTCCTATCAATGGACGAACCATTGTCTGCACGTTTGCAGCGAGCTTAAAACCAGAATCGGAAAG
>JAGQPC010001128.1 GCA_020426925.1 Planctomycetales bacterium
CGCATTGGCCGGAGCGAACACGGAATCGGCCGACTCGTTCGGCCAAAACGCCATCGTGCAAATGACCGCTAAAACCGCGGCGGCAATCGAACCAGTCGTCATTCTCATAATCCACCTTCTCTTTCTTTCGCGAGCCACGTCCGATAGTTCTCGCGCCAAATGTGACGCGTCGCCAAACTCTCCCAAAGCCATGCGAATCGCCTCTTCTCGTGAAACGCCGTTTGATTCCAAATCGCTCAACCGCTGTTCCATGTGGTCACGGAGTTCACTCGCGATCGATTCCTGCTGTTGTTTGCTCAGCCCCATGAACTTGCTGAGAATCAACAAGTAGTTTTCGAATTCTTGTTCCGACATAACGCCCTCTTTATCGATTGCTCGGGCAAGTTGCGACGACGAGTAGATTATGCTGACACGAACTTAAGCCCCATTCGCGGACGCGATGACTGGCGCCAGCAACTCGTGCAAACACCGGGCGTATTCTTGCCACTCGATCGCCTGTTTGTTTAGCTTTCGCCGACCCTGAGCGGTTAAGTCGTACCACTTCCGTTTTCTGCCAGTCGTTGAGTCGGTGCGACTTTTCAGCAGTTTTGCGGCTTCCAGTTTGTGAAGCAGTGGATACAGAGTCCCCGCCTTCAAATCGACTTTGCCTCGACTAACCTCAGCAAGCCGCTGCTGAATCAGGTATCCATATTTCGGTCCATCAGCCAAAACGGACAGCACCATCAAATCGGTGCTTCCGCGCAGAAACTCTCCATTTGTTCGCTGTGACATTCGGTTGCTGCTCGACTACGTATTGCTTCACTATGTATCGACAGTCTATGTATAGCGAAAGGCAGGAACGCTTGTCAAATCGTTTTTGCCTACCAAAGCACCTCGAGAACATCAGATCATAGGGATGTGGAGCGCGAGGCGGAACGCACACTGGAACGGTTTACCAGCAACATTGGTGCGTTCCACGCACCCTAAAAGCACTTGTGGGCGATGCGGCCCAGCTCACCGCTATGAAGTCTCATCGCTCTGAGTTTTCGCCTGTTTCTCACTCGCGGTGTCTGCTTCTGTCTTTCGGATCAGCTGTTCATATTTTTTGAAAGCTTCGTCGAGGCTGCGAGTGAGCAATGCGTAGTCTTCTTGCTTCTCAGCAGGGAGATTCTGAATCGGCTTCATCCAGGCTTGGATGAGGCCGAATTGTGCTCGAATGACTTCGAGAAACGCGCCGGGTACGCGATTGATGACGCGGATTTCTTGAGGCAGCGGGCTGCCTTTCGCGACTGCGGCGGCGGTCGGTTGCGATGATGTTGCCAGCAGCTTGTCGAGGCTGGAATTGATATTTGCCAGCGAATCATTGAAATGCGTCAGAGATTGCAACGCATCACCGAGTCCCGTAATCGCAACCTCTTGCGGCGGTTTGTCCGTCGACGAAATACGTTCGACGCCAACTTCCAATGTTTCTTTGATTTGCTGCAAGCCGTCGGTAAATGTCGTCAGTTGAGCGACAACGCGGCCAACCTGATCATCTTCGCCCGTGCTGCCGAGCAACAAATTGCGAGCGAACTTTTTCTTGATGTCCTCCCAGCGTAGAGCCTCATCGTTCGTCATATTACCCAGCATCTGCTTGAGCTTCAGCAAATTCGCTTCGGCGCCGGTCGTTAACGTTTGGGCCGAATTCTCATAGTGGGACCGAATCAGCGTTTCCAGCTCGTCCACGTTCATGATGGGAACGACTCGCTCAGCGATCTTGTTCATGTCGCGATAGGAACCCTGCAGCTTGAACGGAGGCTCGGTGCGGTAGGCGTCGGCTTGTGCCGCAGACGCAATGTATTGTTCGTTGACTCGCAGCACGACGTCACGAACTCGCATCAGCTTCCGCATGACGTTCACAAGTTCGTTTAGCTCTTCGACCGAATAGTCTGACTCAAGCTCGACTCCTTCCGGCGAGTCGACCTCTGCCATTTGAATGATCGCATAGACGTCTTTGGTGCTGCGCGAGGCGAGGTTGTTGAGCGTTGGGTTGGACGTCAACGCGTTTTCAAGATAGCTCAATTCAAACGCCGATCGATTACCGCCGATGACGTCGCCCAGGTTGTACGTATCGGCTCGGTTGGCCAGCATGTCGGGGATCTGAAATTTTGCGCCGCTTTCGGTGTACGGGTTGCCGGCCATGA
>JAGQPC010001129.1 GCA_020426925.1 Planctomycetales bacterium
ATATGATGTGGGCCGACGACGGCATCGTGTTTCGATTGCCCGACGCAGATCAACCGCCGCCGTTAGAGGTCTTTCTTCCAAAGTCTGCAGAAGTTGAAGACGTCGTCGTGAGCCATCTTGGTTCGACCGCGTTGTTTTCTGCTCGCTTTCGCGAAAACGCTGCTCGAGCACTGTTGCTCCCAAGACGAATGCCCGGACGACGAACACCCTTGTGGCTGCAGAGACGCCGATCGGCCGATTTGCTGGCAGTCGCGTCGCGTTATCCCGGATTCCCGATTTTGCTGGAAACGTATCGCGAGTGCCTGCGAGACGTATTCGATGTTCCAGGTCTGAAGAAGATTTTGCGACAAATCGAAGACCGCAAAATCGCCGTGCGAATGCTGCAGACCGAAACGGCTTCTCCATTCGCCGCGTCGCTACTGTTCAACTATGTCGGCAACTACATGTACGATGGCGATGCACCTTTGGCCGAGCGTCGTGCGGCTACGCTCGCTCTCGATCATGCTCAACTACGAGAACTCTTGGGTGACGCCGAACTTCGCGAATTACTAGACGCGGAAGCAATCGATCAAGTTGCTACAGAGCTGCAAAGGTTGACCTCGAAGTTTGCGCTAAGGGATGCCGACGATCTTCATTCGATGCTGCTGCAATTGGGCGATTTGACCGCGGAAGAGATTAACGCTCGTGCCGGCGGATCTGACGGAACGCGACCTGACACGAAATCGTGGTTAAAGACATTGACGAGCGGCGGCCGAATCATCGCTGCAACGATCGCCACCGAAGAGCGATACATCGCTGCTGAAGACGCAGCACGCTACCGCGACGTAGTCGGGATCGAAGTGCCAAGCTGCTTGCCCAAGGCGTTTCTGGAAACGGTCGAACACCCGTTGGAAGATCTGTTGACTCGGTTTGCCAAAACGCACTCGCCGTTTGCCGCCGAACACGTCGCTGCTCGATTTGGAATTGGATCGCCACCAGTCGTAGAGGCGCTACAGCGTTTGGCCACTCGTGGAACCATTTTGGAAGGCGAATTTATTCCAGGCGCAAAAGGTCGCGAGTGGTGTCACGTCGACGTGCTGCGATCGATCAAACGGAGGTCGCTCGCCAAGCTTCGCAAGGAAGTGGAGCCGGTCGCGCAGCGGCAACTTGCTAGATTCGTCCCGCTCTGGCATCAGCTTGATCGCCCGCGAGTCGGGCTGGATGGAATTCTCGATGCCGTTGAGCAACTGCAAGGCATACCGCTGCCAGCGAGTGACCTTGAACAGTACATCTTTCCTGCGCGGGTAAAAGACTTTCGCGTTTCGGACCTGGATGAGCTATGCGCGGCGGGCGAAATTGTATGGCAAGGGTGCGGAGGAGTTTCGGCGTCGAGTGCAAAGATCTCGCTGTTTTTGACTGACGCCGCGCAATCGCTTTCGTGGCCGGCGGAAATTCCA
>JAGQPC010001130.1 GCA_020426925.1 Planctomycetales bacterium
CTGCCCAGTGCGCAAAGTTACCGGGCCTGTCGCCAGAGTGGCGAACGCATTTTGCAAATCGAATTCGTGGCACCGAGTATGACGATCAACGTCAGCTCTGGCCCAACGACAATACCGAATAGCGTTTTTTCGTTTAGCGAGGTTCAAATATGAAACGCGTCCTGTTGTTACTCGCCTTCGTGGCTTTGCTGTTGACAGGCTGTGAAACGGCCGACGTAGCCGATGTAACGTCGATCGATCACCAATCGCCAGATCAACACAGTGATTCATCCGACTCGGCGGTTGAGACCGAAAAGCTCGCTGACTCCGAAGTCGCAGATACAGAAGTCGACGAACCTCAAACGGAACTCGAAATGACCGAAGAAAAACCTACCAGCTACAACCAGCTCAACGAGAAGGAAGCGTATGTCATCCTTCACAAGGGCACGGAATATCCCGGCACGGGTGAGTACACGCACAACAAAGAACCAGGCACGTACATTTGTCGACAGTGCAATTTGCCGTTGTACAAATCAGACGACAAATTCGAGAGCGGTTGTGGCTGGCCAAGCTTCGATGACGAAATTGAAGGCGCTGTTCGCCGTGAGACCGACATTGATGGAGTCCGCACAGAAATCATGTGTCAAAACTGCGACGGACATCTAGGCCACGTTTTTCTCGGCGAACGATTTACGCAAAAGAACACGCGACACTGTGTGAACTCGATTTCTATGACGTTCATCCCTGACGGCGAAGATTTGCCAAGCGTCATTCGTTTGCAGGAATAACGGGGTTACCATGAATCGCATCTCGATTTTGTTCATTCATGCGTTTGTAGTTTGCTTGGTGGTGTGTCACGTCGCTTCGGCTGCCGACATCCGGCTAAAAACCGACGAGACTACTAGGTGGAAGATCTACACGATCCAGCAAGGTGACACGGTCGTAAAATTGGTTCCCGATGCAGGGTGCAACGTGATGTCTCTGGTGGTGGATGGCGTCGAGTACTTCCATCAACCGGAAGAGCTGGCAAAGTTGCCAGGCGTGTCGTGCGGAAATCCAATTCTGTATCCGACGCCAAATCGAGTAAAAAAGTCCAAGTTCACTTTTCGCGGTAGAGAATTCGTACTGGACGAAAACGAAAATCGGAACTTCATTCACGGACTGGTTAACCGATCTTCGTGGACGGTTGTGGGAATGTCGGTCGGCGCAAACCATGCATCGGTCACGTGCCGAGTGTCCTTTCGCGAAGGCACGGACGAATTTGCAAAGTTCCCGCTGACCCACGATTTCAACATGACGGTCCGAGTAAGTGATCGAGCGGTTCGTTGGACCTATGAAGTGGACAATTCTGCGGGCAAGGATCCAATTCCGTTTGGCGTCGCATTTCATCCGTATTTCGCGTATCAGGGCGAGCGAGCCGATACTTATCTAACGATTCCTGCGACACACATGATGGAATCGACGTCGCAGTTGCTGCCGACAGGCACGCTGATTCCGGCCGCCGACTTGCCGCACGCACTAAAGTCGCCAACGCCGCTGAAAGATTCGAAATTCGACACGGTGTTCTTTGGACTGACGAACAACGAACCGACCGTAATCGACTTTCGCGGAGCAAACCGAAAGGTGGCGTTGTTCGCGAGCGACGAGTTTACTCATCTGGTCGTCTGGACGCCTGATCGAGGCTACTTCGGCGTGGAGAACCAAACTTGTTCCACCGACGCGCACAATCTGGCGTCAAACGGTTTTGAGAAGGAAGCTCACCTGCAAGTGTGTGAACCCGGCCAAAAAATGTCTGGTTGGGTTGAATACAAAATCGAACAGTAGATCGATGCATTGAGCAAGAAAAAGAAAGTCGCGTTTCGATTGCTCGCCATCGGTATCGGACTCCTTCCATTTGTTGCGATAGAAGGCGTCCTGCGTTTCCTCGATTTCAACGCGCTGGCAGACGTTGACGATCCCTATGTCGGCTTCGCCGCAACGGTTCCGTTGTTCAAGCTGAACGAAGCGGTGGGCGTCTACGAAATCCCTGCGTCTCGCTATCAGTTCTTTCGCCCTGAGTCATTTCCAGCTGAAAAGAAAAACAACGAGTTTCGCATTTTCTGTTTTGGTGGTTCAACGGTTCAAGGCCGACCGTATGCGATCGAAACGTCGCTCACGAGTTGGCTTGAAATCAACCTAGATGCAGCCGATCCGTCTCGCGACTGGGATGTCATCAACTGCGGCGGCGTCTCTTACGCCAGCTATCGGTTAGTGCCCATCATGAAAGAGTGCCTGAAATACGATCCCGATCTGTTCATCGTGTGCACAGGGCACAACGAATTCCTTGAGGATCGGACGTACGGAAAGATTAAATCGGTGCCTGAATGGCAAAAGGCTGCGCACGAACGCCTGCTGACACTCAAGACGTATCGATTGGCGAACTATGTTTGCCGCGGAAGCGAAACCTCAGACATTCCAGCTCGAAGCTCTGACCAACTGTCGGCGGAAGTCGACGCGCTGCTTGACTACAAGGGCGGGCTTGAAAAATACCACCGAGACGACGCATGGAAAGACGGCGTCGTTGCACACTATGAAGTAAATCTGAGGCGGATGGCTCGAATTTGCAAAGATGCTGGTGTGCCGTTGTTGTTCATCAATCCTGTTTCGAATTTGCGAGACACTCCGCCGTTTAAGCACGAACCAAACGCTTCGTTGACCAGTCAGCAGCAAGACGAAATCGACGAACTCTGGGAGCAAGCCAAAACGATAGAATGGGAACAGGTCGATTTGAAGATCGAAAGCCTTGAAAAGATCATCGCAATTGATCAGCGTCACGCGAATGCGCACTATTTCCTCGGCCGTTGTTACGAAACGGTTGCTGCCTTTGACAAAGCAAAAACATCATATGAACGCGGAAAGGATGAGGATATTTGCCCTCTTCGGATGTTAGAGTCGATGCACGCAATCTTGTTCAACGTGGCACGTCAAACGAACACGCCCGTCGTCGACGCGAGAGCACTGCTGGAGGATCGCGACGAACATGGAATCACTGGCAACAAAACTTTGATTGACCACGTCCATCCACATATCAAGGGACATCAGCTAATCGCTGACGCGATTCTTGACCGAATGGAAGCTCAAGGACTCGTGACTCCACAGCCAAACTGGAAAGACACGCAAGCGGAATCATACCGCAAGCATTTCGAGGCACTCCCCAACGACTATTTCCCCCAAAGTATGGCACGACTAGAGGGACTCAAGCGTTGGACTCAGGGCCGCGTTGAGCGAATGCGAAGCAACGACTAACGCTGTGCCAACATACGCGCGGCATCTGCAGCAAAGTACGTCAGGATCCCGTCCGCACCGGCTCGCTTGAACCCGAGGAGGCTTTCAAGCATACACTTCTCACGATCGAGCCAGCCGTTCTGAGCAGCTGCACAAATCATCGCGTACTCACCGCTGACTTGATATGCGTAAGTCGGCACGGCGAATTCTCGCTTGACGCGGCCGACGATGTCCAAATACGGCATGCCTGGTTTTACCATGACCATGTCGGCGCCTTCGG
>JAGQPC010001131.1 GCA_020426925.1 Planctomycetales bacterium
TTGTTCCTTCGGAAGTCTCCGGCAGCGATTACAAATGAATCTCCGCTGGCCTTTTCCACCAAAGGCCTCGTTTGGGCGGTCCCTTCCACATATTTTGCAGTTCCCCACGATTACTCCGGTGGATTGATTTGCGGAAGCTCCATTGGTTTAGGTGGCAAGAGCTTCCGAAGTTCGATGTCCCCGGTCGTGAACCTCGTTCCCGCCGATCCAACGTGATCTACCCAAACGGGTAGCGTGAGGCGCCCTTGTTGGTTCACGACGAAACATTCACCGTCGAGGTCTTGCGGTGCAAACGGTTTGACCTCGTCGATTAGGTGCGTGCTTTCACCAAGGCTCAGTCCGCCGAATCGATCGATCTGGCTTCTGGCGTTGGGGTCAAGCGCCGTTTGAACGCGTTGCTCCAAGGTCGATCGGTTTGCGTTGCCATGTTCGTCGGTGGAATCAAGCCAGATCACCAGTTCGCTGCCGGTGAGCAGCTGTTGGTAGTCGGGACGTGCATTGGTCCCTGCGCCTTGACCAATATTGAACCCTGGTTCGTCCCACTGTTGTTCCGCTACCCACGCAAGAAACGCTTTCCTTTCCTTTTTCGTTGTTGAAACGACGTGGTGTTTCCCATTGGGATCGATCCAGTAGTTCTTGTCTTTGCAACGCCAGACAGTTCGCAACACGACGCTCATCTGCGGTTCGCGTGTGATCATCGCGACGGTGACTCGAGCACCAACGTGTGTCCGTCTGTCGGTCTCGCCCACAAGCGACAGGAGAAAACCGTAGCACGTTGAAGGGGGCGGAAGCATCTCGGTTTCGAGATACTCGCGTGCTTTACCGCGTCGCCAACAGGCAATTGGGACGGTGACGTGAACTCCAATCATCATTTTGCTCCTAAGCCGTTGCCAGTCGCGAGTTGATGTGTTCGCATGCCGCTTCGACTGCCGCTTTCACACCTGCATGTAGCGTTTTCACGCCTGCTTTCCGTAAGGCTTCGCCTGTTGGTCCTTCGCAGACCTCTCCGCCAATGATGAGTTCGTCCGCATGGATGTCTCCGGACTGTGCGCGGCGAGTGAGCGTGTTCAGTCCTACGGATTTTCCACCGTCTTCTGTGTCGAAACAGTAGAGCAATCGTGGCGCCGGGTCATCGGTGATACGGAGAACAATCGACTCAGGTGAGAAGTCGAAAAGAAATCGCCCGTGATTTCCAGCGACAGTTCTCAATGATGCAATCGCCTGAAGTGCCGCAGCCGCTCGTGTGGGCTGACGCAATCGCTCGGGAGTCATCGCCAGTCCGAATTGATAGCGAGTCGCGTGAACTTCCGTACCGTACGGCACGGGATTCTGGCCTTTTTTGGCAGCCGATGGTGTTGCGCCGGGTGACGCGGCATTGAAGGTGACGTCGCCGGACCAAGGCGTGAGCGATACGGCTCGCGTGATTTCCAGCACGGCGCGCCGCACACTGGCCGAACCTGCCTCGCCTTCAGTCTTTGCGGCCTCGGCAATCATGTAGCCAAGCAGATCGTCGTCGATGAACGTTTCGCCGTCGTCCGTCGCCCATCCAGAAAACTGGTGATCTTGCCATTCGTTGACTCGCTCGTCCTCGTTCCATGATCGATTCGTTCTTGCCTGTTCCGCATCGGCAAGCAGACGTCGCAAGGAAAAGCGGATTGCTTCGGCGCTGACGGTACTGTGTACTTGTCCGTGCCAAATCAACTTTTGAAGTGTCGTGATGTTCCCTTCGGTTTCTGCTCGGTTGTTCGCCGCCGTGCCGAAAGGAGTAACGATGTTTGCAAACACGTGTAAGCTCATGATAGGGCCCTATTGAATACCAAGTGATCGTGGTTCGGTTGAACAATTGTGTAGCGAGTTCGAAATCGCAGCTGACGCGTTAGGTTTTAAGTACGTTTTATCAAGCCGCTGATTCTTCACCGGGCTGTTTTTCTTGCTCCTTGGCGACGTCGTTGGAACCCTTGCCTGAATAACTTGCAAGTGCCAACAACGCGAGGTCACGTGTTTGCTGCCAGTTCTCTGCGTCGAGCATTGGAAGCAGTCCTTCCCACTCGCTTTGTAGAACCGGCGTTATACCGGCGCGGCTAAATAGATCGCAAATTGACTTGCGAAACTGTTCAGGCGTTTTGGCTCCGGCAAACGCAAGTCGCCAACGGTCGTATTCCCCGGACATGCGATTCTTCATCGCTCCAGCCTTACCAACGTTTTCCGAAGCAATCTTTCCGTAGCGGCGTCGCATCGCTTCGTGGACAGCGCGGACGACCGTCGACTCGCCTCGATCCTGCCACTGAATCTTGTTAATCATTTCGTTTAAGCCTTTCCTCTCAAAAAGAACCTTGTTGCGGATTGGTTGTTTGCTTACCGGATCGATCTTGGTCATCAAGTCGACGAAACCCAAGTACCATGGTCGACCTTGAGCTAGGTTGTCGGCGACCAATGCACGAACGACGCTATCGACCCAAAAGTGTTCTTCACGCTCGGTGACCTGTTTCGATTTCCCGCGACCCTTGGTCTCCTTCACAACGCGTGAGACTACTTTGGGTGGGAGGCAAGCCAGTGCAGTCTCGAATCGGTCGAGCGACTCACTGCTTCCCGCTGGAACGTAGATAGAGTGTACACGTGACTTCTGCTGCGATGCCCAAGGGGTCGGCTGAAAAGTGATCGCATGGCATCCGGGAAGTTTGTGCTTCGAGGCATCTTTGTCACTTCGCAGTCGAATCATCGCCTGCAGTACTGCGTCGCTGCCGCCCGTGATTTGACACTCGCGTGAATTACGTGGAGTCATCCGAGATCGCTTCATTGCGAAATGCAACAGATCGATGACTTCGGGAATGATCAACACACCGCTGCCCCGATTGATAGAAAGTGTCAAGCATCCGATCAGCGAGAAATATAATGGCAAGATCAGCTCGGCAGTTTCCTCGATCTTCGTTTGGCCCGAGAAAGCATTGTGCCGCACGACCGCACCTGGGCTCATGGGGCCGGCAACCTCGATTGGCTTCGGATTGAGTGTGCCCTTTTTCTTGTCGACTAGATCCTGCCATCCCAATTGATGCTTGTAACTGCTGCACGCCTTGTATTCAAAGACGATCTCCTTTCCCGGCTTGCCTTCTGGGTTGTAGTTCAGTTCAGTCGGATTCTTGGCAAGTTTTCTGGTCTGGCCATGTTGCAAGAACGTCAGCGTGATTCCCTGTTGAATCATTGCCCGAACAATCGTCTGCACATCACCGTCGTATTGTGCAGGCAGTGAAAGTAGGTCGCCGTCCAAATCGAAAGCAACTGCAAACAGACGCTCGAGAAACTCGGCAGCATTCTCTGGCTTAGCGAAATGGACCGTGATTGAGTCAGGGGTGATGTCCCAAGGCGGCGTTTCTTCGTCGTCCCAAGGCCCGCCGGGAAGCTCGTCATCGTCAATATCGTCATCAGCCACGCGACTCTCGATCAACTTCAACGTCGCCGCCAGCCCCCCCAATCCGGCTCGATGCATCTCCGTCATCCCCGGAGCAAACAACCGCATCGTCAGATGATCAGGCGCTGGAGTTTCTTTCTTCGTCGGTTTCTTCTTAGCCATTGTTTCCTCCACGACTCCACTCACCACCACGAGCCCTGTCGTAGGTCATTGATGTGTGCGGCGCTATCGGTACGCCCTTGTACCGGGTCCACTCGCGCCAGCTGAATTGCTTGGGAGGACTGGGCATTGGCAGTAGGACACGAGCGAGGTTCACTTCGCCATCACGCAACGCTTGTAAGTCGTCTTGCATGATGACTGTGATTCCATACCCCGGATCGCGAAGATCGCCGACTTCAGTTCTTGGCCCACCATCGAGCCACTTGCTACCGTATTGTTTTGATTTGACGCGTTGCTGCTGTTGCGAGTGCTCCCACACGCCAACCAGATCACGTTGCGAAATCGATTTCGGGAGCGCAGCAATCCAGCCGCGAGCTGCGTCCAACTCATCGACTTTGTACGGCAGCGAATAGAGTTTGCCGTCCTTGCTTGGCTGTATGACGAAGAACGGCATCGTCGGCGGATCATCGCCAGAGTCGCTGGTTTGCGCACGACGGTTCAGCCGGCCAAGCCGCTGAATCAATGTCGATATTGGAGCAAGATCAGTCACCAACATCGTCGCGGACAGGTCGAGAGACATTTCGCAAACTTGACTCGTGATCGCCAGTGTTGCACCGTCAGATTTAAATCGCGAAATCACTTCGCTGTGCTGCGCGACGCGATCTTCGTAGCGAAATCGACTGTGATAAATGATGGGCTGAATGTCGAGCGTTTCTTCAACGAGTTTGGCCGCTCGCATCACACGATCAACGGTGTTGCAGACCCACAAGACTTTCCCCTCACGAGTGACTTCGTCGCACACTTGATCCATCAGTGCCGAGGTTGAAGAACCTTCAGCGTCCAAGGGATCGGACGTGTCTGCGAGTTGCAGGCGATGATACCGCTTCAGTGTCTCTAAGTTCTCAGGACCAGAAACACTAACCATGCGGTCGCCATGGAGTTTGTCGAGCTTCTTCCCGCGATGCTCAGGCAGGCTTGCCGTCATTAGCAAGATACGAACGCCACGCATCGCCTTGATGAATTGCAACAGCGAGCTGAACAACCGATCGTCGTAGGCATGAATCTCGTCAAACACGAACGCTGACTGAGTCAGTGCGGGCCATGCGTAAATGCCGCGACGATGATTCTGCACGAGCCCAAGTACCAAATCAACCGTGCAACTTACGATCGGTGTCGACCAAGCCGCCAGCGATTCGATTCGGTCGAGCTGGTCCGATTCATCCGAGTCGTCGTCCTTGCCACGTGTACCTGCCATGAGCATTTCCCAGTCGACTGACGCACGACTATGAAACAACTCCGCTCCCAAATCACCTTCGTCGTCGAGCAGGTAATCGCGAAAACCTTCGGTTGCCGTTCCCGTTGTCGGATAGCACATATAGAGACGCTGGTTCGGGCACTGCATTCTCGCCCAGTGGTACGCCGCCAACGTCTTGCCGCTTCCGCAACCTGCTTTCACGAACGTTATGTCAGCCTTTGAGTCACCGACAGCTCTTTGGAATGGCCGCAGTTCATGCTCTGTTCCATTTGGCTCGGTCAAGCGACGGCGAACGAGCTGTTCAAGTTGGAATGGCGTCGGGGCAACGTCAAAGCAGTCGGCGATCCAAGACGCCCGTTTCGTCTGGTCTACCCTTTCTGGCAGCGCCGACCCCGCAACATCGGCTCCGATCACACACGCTTTCACCGCAGCGACAAAACGTTGTTCGTCCTTCGACATCTCTTCCCATACATCGCGATCAAATTCGAAGCGGTCTTCAATTAACTTGAATACGCGTTCGTCGCCGACAAGCGATACGGGCACATCGTTGAGCGTTGGCGGGTCGCTCAACTTCAATGCCGATGCGATGACTCGAAGACAGCGATTGAATTCATCGTGTCCGAGGAGCAACGTCATTCGGTCCCCTGCGCCGGCCGCCACCTCGCCGGGCGGCGAAGGTCGCAGAGGTTTGGGGTGATGTCCATGAACAGCCCACAAAGCTGCATTCAGCACCACTTGATCGTCTCCCCAACACGGAGCAAGCCAATCGACCAATCCATATTCACGGATCATCAGGCCGGTTACCCACTCGTGCCGAAGACCTTGGCGCCGTTCTTTCCTGTCAGGCCAGCGGGCTGGAGCGATCATGCCTTGAAAGTGATCGTTTGCCTTTCCTAGGTCATGTATGACCGAAGCTAGTTCCACCGCACGTTTAAAACGCGCCAGCCAATCCTCGCCGAGCCCCAGGATCTTAAGCTGTGTCGATGCCGCCGCGGCTAATAGACTGCTTGCTGCGTCGAAAACATCCTTCAAGTGATTCGCCAAATAGACCGAATCACCCAAATATGGTGACGGACTCTTTGCCATCAAGCGACTATCCATGACCCTCCGGCTCCACACTTTTAAATGCCACAAAAATCCCGCACCCCATTTTTCGTCTGCCGCCAACGCCTTGTCGTTGAAGGTCGAGCGATTCTTTGACCGAGAGGCCTTCTATGATCATTTCGTAGCCCACGACCTCTTTGCCTTTGACGTTCAGTGTCCGTCGTTTGCCGAGCGCGGCAGTGGCCTGTTGAGAAATGCCAAGATCACCTAACTGCTGGCGCACAGCCTCTAGAAAGTTGGCTTCATCGATGTCGCTTGCGGACGCAACGGGCAACTTGATCGTGACTAATCGACTGCGAAGCGCGGTTGCCGGCACGAGTGCACGAACCTGAGGTACGCCGACTCGAAGTCTGACTTCCGCTAGGCCGAGTGATTTTCCCGACAGCGCAATAACCGATGGGATTTGATCCGCGCTGCAGCGAATGATCAGCCGACTGCGTTCGTTGATTTGCAGCTGGCGGTTGCCAACCTGAGTTCCGGCGATCGGGTGGATGCCGATTCCGGCTAATTCGTGAAGGTGTGGAACCATTCTGCTTATCGCACCATACAACGCATAGCCGTGATCTGCAGGCATCGTTGCTGCGCTGGAAACAGGAAAAGCTAAGTCAACAATTTGAGACATCAGTTCATTGATCGTTCGTTATTGTTTGTTGAGTCGCGTCATTACACCGATTTATAAACGACGTGTTGGACAGATCGTGTCCATCACATTAAAGGTTACGGCGGATTTTTCTTAAGGTCTCTGTTCGTGTAGTGAGTCAGCGCCGATTGCAACTCGGCGGCGATCTCGTCCCGCAATGATCTGGGAGCGAGTATTTCCGCGTGTCGACCGAAACTTAGTACCCATGCCTTGAGCTCGGTAAGATCCGAAAGTTCGAACGTTACTTCGACGCGACCATCGTTTTCACTGACAGTCTGACTTGGATGCCAAACCGATTCACTTACGTACCTCGCAACATCTCGCGAGAACCGAACCGTGGCGACCTGGGGCGCGCCTGTCGAATGGAAAACGCCAAACGCGCCTTCGAGTCTTCGATCCAACTCCGATTCAGACGGCATTGTGAACGGCATTGGATCGACCTCGGCGTTTTCAACACGATCGATTTTCCAAGTCCGTAGTTCTCCGTCGTCTGGTTTGAGTCCTTGCAGGTAAAGAGAGTTCCTGTGCCGCGTGAATCGGTACGGATGGATATCGTACGTCACTGGCTCCGTCGAACGTTCCGATCGGTAGGTGATGAAGACGACCTTGCAGTCTTCGATCCCTAACAGCAATGCGTCGATAATGTCAGCCTTGGCAGAGTAATCTGACTGCGCGAACTGACTGTCTTGTACGACGCGCGCGAACCGGTTGACGTACTTGATCGCCTGTTCGCCTAGTGAAGCTCTGATTTTTCGAAAAGCCTGTTGAGTTGCTGTCCACAAATGAGTGCCCTGAAATGGCAGCAGGTATCTACGGCTAAGGTATAGTGCAAGAGCTTCGTCAAATGTGAAGGATAAGTCCGCTCGAGCAGCTGCCGGATCCAGGCGGTAGTACTTGGTTCCGTTTTCTCCTGTCGATTCCAGGATAGGCAGTCCCGCGTCGAGAAACGCGGAAATATCACGCCTGATGGTTTTCTCGCT
>JAGQPC010001132.1 GCA_020426925.1 Planctomycetales bacterium
GGCAAAATATAGCGGATACGGAACGTCCTCCAAAAACGACAGCCATGGCATGCTGTAATTCCGCTGTCCGAAGATTTCTGTTGTTGCCGAATATAGTGACCAGGGTCCTTGATTCGGAAAGTGAGCTGACGCGATTTCGCGTCGTACGTTAAGCCATGGCGTAGACTTCCGAAAACACTGCTAGGATTGCTTGCAGTTGCGCAGTCTCGCGACCATCCGGTGCGGTCCATGAGTGTTGATTGAAGAATTCAAACTTTGCTAACGCGACAAAGATACGGAAGCCGCCGTCGCCGGGTATCAAACGAGAGGGGAAGTTAACGTGCTCCGAAGATTTCTGACTGCTGTGTTCATCCTGTCCTGTGCCTCAATCGCGGCAAATGCGCAGGATTGGGCTAATAAAATGTTCACCGGTGAACGGACGCACAGTTTCGGTACTGTCGCGCGAGGTGCAAAGGAAGAGCACCGGTTCGAGCTGAAAAACCTCTACGTAGAAGACATTCATATCTCTGGCGTCCGAGCCAGCTGCGGTTGTGCAATTCCATCCATCGAACAAGAAACGCTGAGGACTCACGAAAAAGGCGCGATTCTCGTTAAGTTCAACACGAATTCGTTTGTTGGCCAAAGGTCCGCAACGATTACCGTGACAATTGATCGACCTTATTTCGCGGAAGTTCAATTGAATATCAACGGATACATCCGCGGAGATGTCGTATTCAATCCGGGAACTGTTAACTTCGGATCAATCGAACAAGGTGCGGGCGCCAAGCAATCCGTCAGCGTTACTTACGCTGGCCGATCCGATTGGCGAATCCAAGACGTTCGAAGCGCGAATACGAATCTGCAGGTTGAGCTAATGGAAACCCAACGTGTGAATGGCAGGGTGACCTACCAGCTTGGGGTTGGACTAAAACCCGATGCGCCTAATGGCTATTTCAAAGACCAAATGGTCTTGGTTACCAACGACGGCTCGCAGCAAAACATCCCGATTCAGGTCGAAGGCAGCGTGCTTTCGCCAGTTCAAGTGTCGCCTGCGGCTTTGACGCTGGGCGTTGTCGATCCGGGTCAGACTGTTACACGAAACATCGTTGTTAAAAGCAAGAAACCATTCCGGATTACAAGCATTAAGTCCGATGACAATAGCTTTGAACTCGCTCCCGTTTCGGATGAAGAAAAACTATTGCATCTCGTTCCGGTAACGTTCACCGCGAATAAAGCCGGCCGAGTCACAAACGCAATCAAGATCGAAACGAGCCTTGGTAACGGGTCGGTCGAGACTGTCATGGCAACCGCAACGGTTCGTGAAGCCGATATCAATTGACGGTAAACCGACTTAAAGATTCGAAATCGAAACAGACGGCCATAGCAAATTTGCGGTGGCCGTTTCTTTTTGCGCGGACGCAATCGTCAACTGCTCTTAACTCACTGCTTGGTCCTGCATCCATCCAAATCTACAACTGTTATCTAATCGTTTCTCATGGATGAACTCTTGAAAAATGTTGTGGCACAACATGGGGCTTCCCATTAGGATGTCGCGCATGACAGTTTCCACTACGACAGATTTAGGAGTTAACTATGGCTCGAAAACGAGTACTACGAACTTTTCTGGCGGCTTTGATGATGCTGCCAGGAACTGTCGCTTCGGCCGATTCCACAACCGCAGAGTTCCGACATATTACGACAGACGGATCGGGTAACTTCACCTACTACGGCTGCCAGACTTGCACGCTTCCGTTTGGGCCGTTGCCGCCGACTCCAGGCTATGGCGGAGCAGCAGCGCCGGCCACGACAACCTTTACTTCCACAACCGCAATTGCAAACAGCCCGTTCGAACTCGGTGGACAGGCAGGTTTATCTGTCAGTGTCGACGACACAAATCTCCAAACTGGCGATCAGTTTTGGTTTAGCTCGGAAATGCACGTCGAAACGCTGACCGACTTTACCGATACAGCTGTTGTGCAAGGAGTGCCGAATGGGACCACGGGTACGGTGCTCTTCAACTGGGTGCTGAGCGGCGATCACACAATGACGCTCGATGCGACTAATCCGGTCGGAGTATCAACGGTTAACGTTTCCCGAGCATTGACCAGTGCTGTGTTGTCTATCGATACAACACCTCTTGGAATCCCTTCGATTCCACCATGGGTCAGCAGTAATATTTTTGCAGACGGGCTACCTGGCGTTGATATAACGGATGACGCTGTGACTCAAAACCCTCCAGCTGTTAGTGACGTAATCTTCTTCCCCGTTCCATTCACGGCAGGGGATATTTTGAACCTAAAGTTTGATCTGGCACTGTACACTGACCTTGCTGTCAAGAATATCGATTCACCACTTTTCTCTGGCCAACTTGATGCGAGTTTTGCAAATACTGCTACGCTGGAATCCGTCCAAGTATTTGATGCGAACGAACAACTGATCGAAGAGGCGAGTCTACTATCGCTTGAAACGGGCAATTTCTATCCATCACCGAACGACCCACCGCCACCGAATCCGGTACTCGACGTGCTAGTTGATGTCCTTCCCGACGGAGTCAACAACGACGAGCATGGAGTGATCCCCGTTGCGATCTTTGGAAGCGCGGATTTTGACGTGACGCAAATTGATCTTGCAACTGTGGAACTCGACACGCTGAAGATCAAAGTTAAATCAAACAATACCTTCCAAGCGTCACTCGACGATCTCAACAACGATTCATTCGCTGATTATGTGGTCAAAATTGACGACTCTGCGATCGTATACGATCCGAACGACACGGTTGGCACGGTGACAGGAATGCTCTTCGGCGGACAACTGTTCCAAGGTACGGATGCGATCACAATCGTAGGCGTGAACTCGGTCCCAGAGCCATCCAGTTTTACGATTGTTCTGGCGCTGTGTGGGCTTGCGTTCGCTCGATCACGCCGACACGCCTAATTTCTACGAGAGCACAAAAAAGCAAGCGGAATGAGCGTCTCAAGTCTTTGCGACGTCTTCCGCTTGCTTGCGAATGTTGACGGAAACGTCGTGACTCCACGCCTGGAGCACGCGAGTATACATACTCGTCCCGCGATCAGTGCCGCCGATATGATGCCCGTCGATCGACGTTAGTGGAAGCACGCAAAACGGAGTGCTGGTGAGGAGCACTTCGTTTGCGGACCGCAGTTCTTCCACCGTCATGTCTTGGTGAGCAAACGGAATTCCCCACTGCGCAGCGAGCTGTTTGACGTACGCAAGACTCACCCCGGGCAGGATCTTTTCTTGGCGAGGGGCGACAAAGCCTCGGTTTTCGAAGTAAGCAATGATGCTGGCGATTGGCGTTTCTGCAACACAATGGTTATGGTCTAACAAAATCGGCACAGCCCCGGGCGACCGCTCATGTGCTTCTTTGCTCGCCAAATAGTAATGCATCCGGCTGCGACATTTGATTTCTTTTGGCCAGCAATCGGTCGGTACTTCGCGAATTGGAGAAATCACTGCGTGGCGTCCGCTTTGATAGTTGTCGGCCCACAATTGAAACTGCAACGGATAGGTGTGAATTGCGATCACCGGTCCCGATTCGACGCCATATGACGAATACGAACCCGGCGTTGCGAACAGCGTAATCCCAATGTCAGACGCGATCGCCGATGCTGGTGGAGCCATTCGAGATTGCAGCGGGTAGTTATTAGCTACGACAGCCATAGCCGCATCGTGCAGCTTTGCTTTGCCAACTGGCGATTCGATTCGGGCAAGCCGCAGGCCGTTGAAGAAACGTGACAGATGTTGCTTTAGCCAGAACGGTCGCCCACCGAATGTTCGCACTTGTTCAGCGACTGTCGCGCCCAGCAAAAAACCGGCGTCGTGCGGTTGAACACTCAATTTATCAGCGTCGATATACTCGCCATTGA
>JAGQPC010001133.1 GCA_020426925.1 Planctomycetales bacterium
CACCGCCAAAAACCGCGATCGACACGCAGATGGAACGGAGCGGTTCCCTGAGCGGAGAGTCACTTCACCTAACCTAGCCGCGTGTGGTCTAACAGGGGCTCCAGCAATTGCCATGAACGATGCTGGGGATTTCACGGTCACATGGGATCAACTGATCGGGTTCTGCGACACGGCCGAAAGCGATTCTGTAATAGTTGCACGAATGTACTACGAACACGGCACAGCACGGTCCTCAGTATTCCGAGTAAGCTCGCCGCACACGCGCCCATGGGGCGATCCTGCATTGCCTAAGATAGCCATGGACCCAGACGGCTACTTCACGATCGTATGGTGGGAAGAGATGCGAGCCGAGGCGTTTGATGAGCAACACCACACTGAGTTGTTGGTCCAAGGATTTGACACCGACGGAGGTCGACAATTTGCAGACGTTGTTGCTAGAGCATCAACCGACTGGTGCTGTCCGTCAATCCCGTCACCAGAAATCATGGCCGTAGCTGGAAACATGACCGTCTTAGTCTGGTATGACCGGAATGACAATCTTGTGGGACAGGTGATTCGCCCAGGACTTGGTCGCGAATACGTTCCAGGCGATGCAAACCGAAACGGTGTCTTCGACTCAGGCGATCTCGTGTCGGTATTTCAGACTGGAAAATACGAAACCGGCGAACCGGCGAGTTGGGAAGATGGCGATTGGAACGGCGATGGTGTTTTCAGCTCGGCTGACTTTGTTTCTGCTTTTGTGGCTGGCGCGTACAAGCCGTCATAAGTGCCAACACGCAAGATCTTTGTGACGTGAAGTGGCCCCTGCACAGGGCCACGGATGGATTGGCATAATCGGTGACAACATGTTGGCACTCCACGGCCCCTGTCACCAATTTGGCCGCCAGCAATGCTACTTTGATTATTGACTTATGAACCTAGTGTCTCTACGAAGTAATTCCGAAAACAAAAACGCTGCAATGACAGATTTGTATGAAGCCAGTCGTATTCTTATCTCTGCTTGTGGCGGGTTTGGTCGTTTCACTATGGATTCGATCCGGCGCGATCGAATTGGACGTATGCGAGCTAATATCTTCGAAAACGGAGATAGTTGTGGGGAAAATCGTTCTGAAGCGAAGTGATATTTGGTTGGCTCATCAAGAAGTTTGCAAAACAAACGATCTATATGATGTACAGAGTGGAAAACGGATTTCCAATGCAGTTGTCAGCTACGGAGGCATCAAACTCAGCCCTAATGGCAAAGTAATCTTATTCTCTGAATATGGAACTAAAGGCGATTCTCGGCGGCCGATATACTTCTTAAGAACATATGACATTGAAACGCAACAGGTGCGGACGATATTTCAGGGAAAACAGATGCACCGATGGGAGTGGATAACGAACGATCAAATCGCTTTTTCCGAGCGCCCTTCAAGTTCACTGTTGGGCGACCCAAGATGGCACGCCGTTGACATTACTCAAGTACGTCATCAATAAGAATCCTTACGCTGCGGACCCAGCGACTCCAACAGAAATCGGGTTGCATTACATCAGGTAGCGGCGTTGATTTCAGATGCGAGGAGCGGCTTTCGCCGTTTCCACGCCTTAATTTGTGACTATTACACGCCAAACGTTTGGCTGTGTAGCGCACAGTTGCACGGCTACGCGAGGCGAGGCTTCAACGATTTCTGCGGCCTTATAGTTGCAAACGTATTGAAAAAGCCGATTCAGATTGCGGCCTTCAATCGAAATGAGGGTTCGCCCAAACTTTACGACGAATCCGTCATCCGGATTGTCTGATTCGATGCCGTCAAATTGTGCGTAGGGAAACCCTCTGACTTCGCCATTGGCCTTTCGGAAGAGTAAAGTCATCTGCGGTCTCGGGCCAACGCGACCGAACGAGAATGCCTGATAGCCGTCTTCGTCCGCTTCAGGACGTGCTTCGTGCCGCACGACTCGCGCATTTTGAGAACGAAACCGTGTCAGATTATCGACCATGGACCATCCTTGTCGGCGGCGGTTGCCATGAGCCTGATTCGGCGAGAATGTAATCGTGTGCCTTCTGTCGTACGCGTCGTTCAACA
>JAGQPC010001134.1 GCA_020426925.1 Planctomycetales bacterium
TCGCACAAGCGTCGGCTTACCCGACACCAAGGGAACGGAATTGCGATAGTTCTGGACGGCCTGGGTAATCTCAACATGCGTGATTTCTATGGTCATATCCAACCTACTAACCAACGATGTCAATCCTGAACCGAATCCCCCAAGCTGGAATTCAGAAATATCTGTATCTAATCACGACCTATCTATGACACACCTCGCAATCGGTGGAAAGAAACGACATGAAAAACAATGTTTTGTTAAAAACATCACGAATTCAAGGTCCAGACAACCAAACCAATTCAATTCGTTTAACTTTTCGCTCTACGGTTCTAACAACCACATCAAGCTCCTCAGCGATTTCGGCGTTGGTGAATCCGTCAAGCTTGCGATGCGCAATGAAGCACAACTCGTCGTCCAACAACTCCTGCAAGCGGTCCCATGCCTCCTGTAATTCAACGAGGTCTTCGGCGGTTGGGTCTGTGGAAACAACGCTGTCGATCACCTGCAACGCCGAGTCGCCTCGAACACATCCGCTTCCGCGCTTCACCGCAGTTTGACGCCGTTTTAGATCGACTATCTTGTTGGCTGTCACAGCGACCAACAAACGCCACATGTCGCTGCGATTGTGCAAATCAGGAAAACGACCTTCCTTCGCGCCCTGACACAAAGTGTTTAACACTGTTGCAGCAACGTCTTCCTCGTCAGCCACGCGTCGAGGAAAACTCCCGAGTTTCTTATTGGCAATGGTTGTCAACTTTGAAAAGTATCGATTCCACAAAGCCTCGGCAGCGTCACCTTCGCCTCTCTTGATTCCTTCAATCCAGTCACTGACAGAATCCTGGTTTTCGTTCATCGGCGTCGGCCTGGTCTGCAAACTTAGAGAGCTCAGTATCCAAAAAGTATCCAAGTACACTTGTGGTTTCAACTTAAAACAGGGTGAAAAAACGCTTTTGTCACACAATTAGATGACTTCAGCCCAGCCGTCGCAGAAGTTTTCGAAGAAACAAAATATTTTTATTCTACACAAACCTCCTCATCAAACACTCCCTTCCAATTCTCCCAAACCGTTGGACGGTATAACACGGCAAATCACAACGCTGGCAGTGTGCTGGCGTGCAGTGGCGCGGAATGCCGTGCGGTCACGATTGAAACCAGCGTGAATCCGGTCAGGCGAGATACAGTGGCGCCCAAGTCTGTACACGTAACCGAACCACTTCGATCTCGTCGTCTCCAAACTTATTCGCAACACACCGCTTTCCTGTGTTGATGTTTTGGAACGTCACCGCCGATTTGTCCTGTGATGCATCAGAATCCGCAGGTTCTCGCTTCAAGCGGCAGTAATCCTTGCCGTTTTGTGGTTCAGTTTTTTTTCCGACGTTCTACGTTTCTGAAAGTTCTCTAGCACCAGGAAACGAAACATGCGTCAATCAAAGATACTGCTTCCAATCACGCTTGTCCTCGCGCTACCGTTAGTAACAGGCTGTCTGGAAGAAACGACAGGCATTGTGATCTTCGACAACGGAGCTGCTTCAGTGATAACTGTCAGCATTGATGGCGAAGACGTCGCGACGGTAGAACCTGGACACTCGAAACCGATCACCATCGATCTGGGCGAGCGACACATTCAGGTCAAGCACGGCAGTCAAGTCACGTACGACGAAAAACATGACTTCAACTATGGCGAACGGCCGTACCGGCGTCCGATGTGGATTCTGAATCCAGACGAAACTCACTGTTATTGCGATGTGTCTGTCCAATACGGTTTCGACGAATACGTTGCAGCAAGGCATGATCGAATTGCCCGAATGATCGAAAGCCTGAACGAATTCGACGACGCCGGCCCACTCGACGAAGCGCAGGAAATAGATCGAGCGAAATTGGTGGTTTCAATGAAAGGGCATATTGCTCACGAGTTCCGACAGATTTTGAATGACCTGGAGACGTTTCCTGATGGCCCTTTGGTCCAGATCGAAGCGGTAGGCACGATCCTCGCTCCCGTCAATGACACGATCTACACTCGGCATTCCGATTCAGAAGAACGGAGTTCTCTCGTTCGGATACCTCGAGTGCTTCGAGATAAAATCCAGCAACTGGCCGCCATTGAATCCCCGACGATCGAGGACCTGCAGGATCTTCTAATCGCGCAGTCCGACGCGCGTGTGTTTGTCCACATCAAGGGCGAGTCAAAAGAGACGATCGACGCACGAACGATGGAAGTCAAGAAACGCCTGGTGGACGAACAAGGAAGTCACTAGCCCCATTCTGTCGAGTTAGACCATCCGCATAGGCCAGGTTGGCAGCATCTCTGTCCAGCCAAGGAATTGTCCTTGGCCCCTGGATTCTCCTTTCGAAACTCAAGTGCTATCGTGTCACAAAACGAAGTTTGTGAGCGATAGCAAAATGCAAGAAACGTCGGTACAGCAAGCTCAGAAGCGGCTCGCTTCACTCTATTCCTCAAATGCGATCGGCCGCGCGGGCAACGAATGGCTTGGGCGGGTGACTGAGCATTTCGCAACATTGCAGCAACGAAGCGGGCCAGTCTTGAACTGGCACGAACCGCAAGCGTCGGTCGACGACGCAGCGAGTTTGCTGCATGATCGCGTTTCACATCCCGACGACTTGGAAGACTGGATTCCGCGATTTAGACAACTAGTCGAACAAATCCTGGCGCGCGGGCAGAACTTACATCATCCTCGATACATCGGCCATCAAGTTCCCGCGTCGATACCGATCGCAGCATTCTTCGACGCGCTGGGAGCCATGACAAACCAAGTGATGGCAATCTACGAAATGGGACCTTGGTCGACTTCAGTCGAACGAGCGATGATCGAACAGCTGGGTCGCGAAATCGGATATCCCAATGGTTCGTTTGCAGGCTTGATCACCAATGGCGGCTCGCTTGCTAATCTGACGGCACTGCTAACGGCTCGCAATGTCGCCGTCGAGAACTCATGGCGCGATGGAATCGGCGATTCGAGCCAGCTCGCGTTCGTGGTCCAGAACGACGTGCATTATTGCGTTACGCGAACTGCAGGGATTCTCGGCATCGGCACGAATCAAATCGTCAAGATTCCCGTTGACGACCGGCGCAAAATGCGAGTCGATCTGCTCGACGAGACTCTGTCGCAGTTGAGGTCGTCCGGCAAAACGGTCGTGGCAGTTGCGGCCGGCGCATGCAGCACGCCGATCGGTGCGTTTGATCCGCTAAACGATATCGCGGACGTGTGTGAACGACATGGAGTGTGGCTGCATGTCGACGCGGCGCATGGCGGAGGCGCGATGATGAGCGAACGCCACAAGCACCTCGTCGCAGGTCTAAATCGCGCCGACAGCGTCGTGTGGGACGCTCACAAAATGCTCTTCATGCCGGCGCTATGTGCGTTCGCCTTTTACAAGAACAAAGCCCATCGCTTCGTCGCATTCGAACAGGATGCGCCCTATCTGTTCGATCCGACGAATCCTGGAATCGCGGAATACGACAGTGGAACAATGACGGTCG
>JAGQPC010001135.1 GCA_020426925.1 Planctomycetales bacterium
TAACCGCCCTGCTGCGCGCTTACGGTAATTCGGCATCGACCGATTTTCGCCACGCATGAAGGTCGGCTCGTAGTTGCTCTGCTAATTCTGGACGTTCGCGCGCAAGATCTTGCTTTTCGCCGATGTCACGCGTCAGATCGTAAAGCTCAACCGATTTGTCGTCGAATCGCTCGATCAATTTGAAGTTTCCTTTGCGGATGGCGCTCCCGAGTCGGTTGTCTTGATGAAAAGCATAATTCGGATAGTGAAAGTAGATCGCTGACCGCTGTAGTTTTCCTGAACCTTCCAAGATCGGCACGAGGCTCTCGCCATCTTGCGGAGTATCAGGATCCAGTTTCAGGCCTACCGCATCCAGAATCGTCGGAAAGAAATCCATGCTGATCACTGGTTCATCGCAAACCGTATTCGGTGCAACGTGTCCCGGCCAGCGGATGATTTGCGGCACTCGTATTCCGCCTTCGTAGAGATATCCTTTGGCGGCTCGCAATGGAGCCAAATCGGAAACACCACCGAATGCGCCGTTGTCCGATGTGAAAATCACCAAGGTGTCTTCAGAAAGTTTCAGCCGGTCTAGAGCCGCCAGAATCTTGCCGATCGATCCGTCCAACGCTTCGATCATCGCCGCGTATCTTGGATCGAGTCGGCCCAGGTCTGTTCGCTGTGAATATTTTTCGATCAGCGCATTGGGTGCTTCCATCGGCCAATGCACGGTGTAATTCCAAAGGCATGCAAAGAAAGGCGTGCCTTGGTTTTGCTCGGCGAATTTAATCACTTCGTCAGCGAGCCGATTCGGCATGTACTCGCCTTTCTTTTTTGGCGGGAGATTGTGCAAATTGTAAGGATCGAAAAACGAAAACGGACCGCCCATCGCTGTGCCACCAAGGTTGATGTCGAACCCCTGTCGTTCCGGATAAAAACGCAAATCGCCTTGGCCTTGTTTGTTGGGAATTCGCTCACCCGCTAGATGCCACTTGCCGAAAAATCCAGTCGCGTAGCCAGCGTCTTTCAAACGTTCCGCGATTGTCACGTGCTCAACTGGAAGATGATCGAGCATCCGAGCTGGCCCAAGTGTTGCATTCTCTGGCGTGAAACGAGCTTGATCAGGAATATGATTCGTAATCTTCAGCCTCGCAGGTGCAAGTCCCGTAAGAACCGCGGCGCGAGTCGGAGAGCAAACCGGTGCCGCGGCGTAGGCATTGGTAAAACGCATTCCGTCTGCGGCAAGCTGATCAATGTGCGGCGTCGTAAGTCGCAGATTCCCCTGGCAACGCAAATCCATCCAGCCCAAATCGTCTACCATGATCAGCAAGACGTTCGGCTGTGGTGTATCTGCCGCTACGTTTATGTTGAGCGCGAGTAACAAGACAGAAGTCAGCGCAACGAATTGAAAGTGAGATCGGAACATATCTTTCTTTTGTCCGGATTGTCGTAGTGGAAGTTGCTAAACTTCCCGACGGTTGTTGTTGAATTTGCTGCGGGGATTTTTAGTAAAACCCGCTCGCAGTTCAGGGATCTTTAGCAAGATCCACTACGGCTTCACGGAAGATTCGAAACGCATTGGCGGTGTTCATTGCTCCAACCACTGGACCGCATCAATGACGACGTAGCCATCGGATTCAGCGTTGGATATTCGGACGATGGCAGGTTTAGTCTTAATGAAGTCGAACACGCCTAGCGAATGGAATGGGTCGTCTTCAGCTGGCTTTTTTCTCTGATCGATCGAAAACGTTTTCGACCCGGTCGACGTTTGCAATTCAACGGTTGCGTTTGATGCTCGGTTCGGATGAGGCGGCCACGAGATCAACACTTCATAGCGACCGGTTGCTGGTAAGTCAGCTTTGTATTCGGCCGTCGCTCGTCCATCTTTTGCGGCATCGTCGTGCCGATAACCTTGGCCGACGAAGTTGGCTGAGGCGGAGCTGATTTTCCAAACGCCCGTGCGAGAAGCTGCATCGTCGTCGATGACAATTCCGGGCAACTTTTCGGGAGCGATGAACTTTGTTTGTGACTTTTTTTGCGTTTGTGATTCGTATTCCAGAATTTGGCCATCGTTTAGCAGTCTTGCGTGAAGTGAGTCGTACGGCACGTCCTGCACTGCGATGTTTTGCTCGATTGCCAGCACCGCACCGGTCGCGGCACTGTGCCCAAGTATCATGAAGACCGGTTCCATTCGAATACTACCAAACGCGATGTGCGAGCTACTCACGCAAACACTAACCAT
>JAGQPC010001136.1 GCA_020426925.1 Planctomycetales bacterium
GCGCTAAACCCTGTTGCCGGCGTCGACGTACTCGGCGGCGTCGCCGTCGATGTTACGATGATTTTGGCGCTCGCCAGAACCTACGGAATGGAGATGACCGCCGCGAATGCGCGAAGCTTGCTGATGTCCGTCATCGCCGCGACCGGTTTTGTTGCCCTGGCCGAAATCTCGATGCACGCGTTTTGCAACTTTCTGAAAGTTGTTTCCTTGGGTGGGACGACGGCGTTGTCGGCAATTCCTCAAGGCGCCGTCGCCGGTTACGGATCACTGATCGTTGGCAAGTCGGCGAAGTACTATTTCGAAAACGGAGCGTCATGGGGAGCGGAAGCACCAAAAACAGTCGTTCGCCGGATCCTCGATGAGACCGATAAAGACTCGGTTATTCAACAGATCAAAACAGAAATTGAAAAGAAGCTAAAATCGAATTTCTATTCGAATAACACAAAGAGTTGAGCGGAGATTGCAGATGCCCTTGTACGAATTTCATTGCACCAAATGTGACGTTGATTTCGAAGTCTTAATGCGATCAGACGAAAAGGCGAAGTGTCCCGATTGCGGAACGACCAAGGTCGACAAACTATTCAGCGTTCCTGCAGCGCACACGGGCTCATCCCAGCTTCCCATCGCCGGTGGCTGTGGCCGACCTCAATGCGGCACCGGCGGCTGCCAAGGGCTGGGGTAGCAACAGCTAGGTCGCCACACCCGTTGCTGTCAGGGTCCCGTCTTCAGCGACCTCGATGCGGATGCGAGCAAGTGACTTTCGCGGTGGGCCGGCCAGCGGTTTTCCAGTCATCATATCGAACGAGCCGTGATGGCAAGGACAGTGCAGTTCGTCTCGATCCGTAGTCGGGACGACAGGACAGGCAAGATGAGTGCATTTTTGAGAAAACGCGACGACTTCTTGAGCACTGCGCTTGATCAGTAGGCACGGGCTGTCGGCGTCAGGATAGCGGAATAGGATAGCTTGTCCGTCGGCCAGATCGCTCAGTGTTTTGGCAAGCCTCTTAGGCGGAAATAAATGCCAAGCGGTTCCATTTTCAGTTGAGGCGTGTTGGTTTTCTGTTACCGTGCTCAACGCAATCTTACTGCACGCGATCGTCCCACCAGCAATCGCCGCTCCACCTAAGAACTGACGGCGAGAATTCGCTTTCTCCAAATCCAGATCAACAGAAAAATGTGCTCGCCATAGCGGGCTTGTACCGTCCGTCTCATCGTTTGGAGCCTTCGATCGTGGATTCAGACCCATTGCGGTTCCTCTTCATATAGTCCGGCCATCATCAAATCCTCGTCCGGATTCGAATTGAGCTCAGCAGTTACATCCAGCGTGTGATTCTGGTCCTCGATCGGAACGAGCAAGTTCACTTTCGTGTTGATCGTTTGCCCACCGAACTTAAAGCTGTTGATTGGCCGCGAAGTAGGGCGCAATTCATCGATCTGTTCTCGCGTCCCAAAGAATAACGCCTGGCTTGGGCAGACGGATGCGCACATTGGCTTCTTGCCAAGCGAAGTTCGGTCATAGCACATGTCACACTTCATCATCAGCTCGATGCCGGTGACCTCGACCTTTGGTACACCAAATGGGCATGCCAAACCACAGTTGTTGCATGCAATGCACCGTTCTTTGCGTGCCGATTGCACGACACCGTCCTCCGTTTTCTTGATTGCGTCTGCAGGGCAAACTTCTGCGCAAGTTGGACTATCGCAGTGCATGCAAATCACCGGCGCGGTTTGTGGCGAATTGAACCGGTCAACGAAATCCAAATGGATCATCGCCGTTCCCTTGTGTGTGTCACACTCAGAGCACGCCTGCTTGCATGCTTCGCAGCCAATGCAGCGATTGGGATCGATGAAGAATTCCAAGTTAGAAGGAATCGGCATGGGTCAAACGATAGTGAGTTCTGGCATGATCTGTTCCCGTGCCGCTACTTCATCTTCGTAATGAGGTGGCGATTCAGCCGGATACACGCGACACGCGCAAACTTTAAATTCAGGTATTTTTGAAATCGGGTCTTGAGCAGAAACGGTGCATTGGTTGACGCTTCGCTTGCCTGGCCAATGGTATGGAACGAAAATCGTATCGGGCCGTATCGTCTTGACGACCATTGCTTGCAGCGTGAGCTTACCGCGGCGAGTTTCGACAGTGGTCCACGTTCCGTCATGAATTCCCAAACGGTCTGCGAGTGTCGGATGGATCTCGATCTTCGGCTCGGGGTATTGGTCGACGAGAGGTCCGATGCGACGAGTTTGCGTCCCGGACAAGAACTGGCTAACGACTCGGCCAGTCGTCAGAATCACGGGGAATTCATCGTCCGTCACCTCAGCGGGAGGACGATACTCGCTCAGACAGAATCTCGCTTTTCCGTCGGGAAAGTAGAAGGGACCGGCCCCAGCTGCAACCGGGTTGTGTGAACCAAGTTCGAACATGCGCCGAGTTCCAGGATGGTCTTCGGATGGACACGGCCAAAAGACACCACCGTTTTCTTCAATCTTCTCGTAAGTAATTCCGGAGTAGTCTGCCGTTCCTCCTTTAGATGCGATGCGTAACTCGTTGAAGATTGCGAGTGGGTCCTCGAACGTGAAGCCGGTAGGCCTGCCGAGTGCGTTTGCAAGATCCTGAATGATCCGCCAGTCTTGGCGGGCATCACCTGGTGGTTCAACCGCTTGATTGATTTTTATCACCCGGCCTTCAATCTGCGTCACAACTCCTTCGTCTTCTTCTTGCAGGGAACCGGGAAGAACTACATCTGCATGGCGAGCCGTTTCGCTCATGAAGAAGTCAATGCTGGCCATGAACTCCAATTTGTCCAGAGCTTGCCCAACGTAGTTGTTGTCCGGCAAACTAACTTTTGGATTGAAGCATAAGGTAAGCAATATCTTGATTTCACCCGCGTGAATCTTCCGCATCATTTCGTAGCAGTCGACTCCTGGACCTGGTAATTCAGATTCGGAGATCCCCCATAGCTTCGAGATGTATTCGCGGTCGGCTGGCTTTCGAATGTCGCGAGCACCTGGTAGTTGATCGCACTTCTGCCCGTGCTCGCGGCCGCCTTGGCCGTTGGCCT
>JAGQPC010001137.1 GCA_020426925.1 Planctomycetales bacterium
GAGTGCTAATTTTGATCGTCGCGACTCCGGCAGAGACCTTTTCCAGTGTATAGTGCTCGCGAGTTTTGATCGATTTGATTTGCTGGTTCTCCAATCGAACCTTGATCTCCAGCGGATTTGTCCATGTATGGCCTGGTCGGACCGGTCCATCAGGCAAAGGAATCGATAACCCGCCCATACCAAGATTTGGCTGCTGAGTTTTGTCTTCACGTTTCACCACGATTCCATTCGGTGCCATTGTGATCGTGCTAATTGGAGTACCGACGGAATCTTTTACGCGCTCGAATTCTGGAGGCGCTTCTTTGTCGGTTGTGCTGTTGTATTTGACCGCTTGCCGGCCAGTCACTTCTGACCACATATCGACTTCGTCGATCACGTGCTCAAACGTCATGTTGCCGCTGTCGTCGACATCGACAACTTTGAGCGATCGAACCGAGCCACTTCGAAGTTGCGTCTTTTGATTGTTTCCGTCGATGGTTGTATCAACGGTCGCTATCTGCTCCACGCGATACGTATACGATTCGCCCTTTTTGAATTTGTACTGCAGCTGATACGTCTCGTCCGTCGCACTGGCGGCTGCCTTCTCAAATTCGTCAGTGATGTCCTTGTCCGCGGCGATAGCTTGCGAGGCTGACAACGTTAGCAGAACGAAGAGACCTAGTCGTTTCATAAGATTGCATCCTTGCATCTAGGATCACGCAGACGTTTCACGCTACGAATCAATTTGGCGGAGCTTACCACCCCAGCCTAGTTTTTCTCGGAGAGTCCGATAGTATCCGTGACCATAGATTTCGATCAACTGGAATTTTACGTCAGCTCGCTGAATGCGAATGCGAGTGTCTTTGGTGACCGAATGGAGAGGCTGGCCGTCGACGACAACCGAAGTCGATTCGTTCGGCGCTACAACCGACATTTCGTAGACTCGGTCCGCCGTGTCGACAACTGGCCGAACGGTTAACGTGTGTGGGCTGATAGCTGATATCACGAATGCTTGCAAGCTCTTTCGCAAAATCGGCCCGCCAGCGGACAGACTATGGGCCGTCGACCCGATCGGAGTTGCAATGATCAAGCCGTCACAGCTGTAAGTCGTGACGAGTTCCGAATCTACAAAAAGGTTGATCTCCAAAATCGAATAGGGTGGTCCACCCAGAATCGATGTTTCGTTGAGCCCCAACTCTTGCGCGACGACGTGCCCGTTCTGCAACACCTGACAAGTGAACATCAGATGGTCGATAACACGGTAATGGCCTGCACAAATCTCACGGAACGAGCTGGCCAAGTGCTCCACCGACACGTCGGCGAGAAAACCAAGCTTGCCAAGATTGACGCCCAACACCGGCAGCTGCCGAGTGCCCATTTGCTTTGCTGCTCGAAGTATCGAGCCATCGCCACCGACGACGATCACGAAGTCAGCATCAATTGCCGACAAGTCCGCGTCATTTGAATGCTCTTCATGAACGATGTCCGCATGAACCGCGATGACGCTACGCAGATGTTCCGACGCGGCCTGCACGCTTTCTTTGTTTGCGCTAAGAATTACGACTCGCGGGCGACAGGCAGCACTTAGGTTCATGTTGTTGCTCTAAACGGTTTCATGACGCTGCCCGGCAAGCTCTCGACACAATCGAACGATGCCGTCGCTGTCGATTCCCAGGTCGGCAAGCAGCTCTGCTCGCTCGCCGTGCTCGACAAAAATATCAGGAATTCCGAGCCGTTGAACATGAGTCGCGTTTAAACCATGGTCACAAGCAAATTCGAGTAACGTGCTGCCAAAGCCGCCGGCCAAAGCTCCCTCTTCGACCGTCACAACGAAGCCGCATTCGGAGAGGACTCGAGTCATCACTTCCTCATCAATTGGCCGTACAAACCGAGCGTTCACGACACCGACTTCGATTCCTTCGCGTCGCAATCGATCTGCTGCGGCAATGCATTCTGCCAACTGTGTACCGCACGACACGATTACGCCTGTGTCGGACCAGCGAAGCACTTCGGCCTTGCCGAGCTCGACGGGCGTGCGTTCCCCGCCGACATTCTGCGCAGTTGTTTTTGGATAACGAATCGAACTTGGGCCGTCGAGTGACAGGCCCAACTCCAACATCTGCGGCAGGTCGTACGTATCGCCCGGAGCCATCACCACAATGTTCGGGAACAGCCGCATATAGCCCAAATCGTAAACGCCGTGATGCGTCGGCCCGTCCGGTCCAGTCAGGCCCGCTCGATCAAGCATAAATGTGACCGGCAAATTTTGCAGCGATACCTCTTGGAAAATCTGGTCGTAGCTCCGCTGCAAGAAAGTGCTGTAGATGTCAACAATCGGGCGAAGACCGGCTTTTGCCTGTCCTGCCGCAAACGCAACAGCGTGCGATTCGCAAATCCCCACATCGAAGAATCGATCGGGAAACGCTTCGCGAATCGGTTCGAGCTTGTTCCCTTGACACATTGCGGCCGTCATCACGGTCACGCGATCGTTCTTCTTCATTTGGGCGAAGATGGCGTCACGCGCAACGTTGGTGTATGCCGGAGCACTCGAAGTTTTGACAGGCGTTGCTTTGTCGCCGTCTTGTTTAAGGACCGGTGGTGTGTGGAAGAAAACGGGATCTTCTTCGGCCGGTTTGAATCCGTGCCCCTTTTCCGTGACGACGTGGAGCAAGACCGGATCATCCATACCTCTGACCATCGCCAAGTACTTTTTCAAAATCGGAATGTTATGACCGTCAATTGGGCCGATGTAACGGAAGCCGAGTTCTTCAAACAGCATGCCTCCGTGCAGTCCAGCCTTCACGCCTTCTTTCACTTGCGCCAAGAAACGCTCGGCCGGATCACCGAAGACGGGCACTTTATTGAGAATATTGACGACTTCCGTTTTCAAGCCCGTGTAGAACGGAGCCGTTCTTAGCCGATCCAAATAGTTCGCAACGCCGCCGACTCGAGGGCAAATCGACATCTTGTTGTCGT
>JAGQPC010001138.1 GCA_020426925.1 Planctomycetales bacterium
TGAATATGGAATTCTGGGGAAGAAGATCATCTATTGAGGTACCAACATGGCAAGGACAACACGACTTTGTGCGATCGTCGCGTCGTTGCTGATCATCGGGACTTCGCATGGGATGTTGGTGTTTGAAGGGACCATTGTCAGCGAAACGCTTCCAACGCCGCCTTCCACTGTCGCCACCGCGCTCGGACCAGTCACGTCTCCTGTGGCTTTTGATCTGGTGCTAAACATCCCATCCTCGCCTGGACCAACCGGACCGATCATCGGAACGGGGAGCAGTTTAACGTTTGCGTCTGGCGGCACATTTGACATTCTCGGTGGAACAATCTCGGTTACCGATAACGGTGTCAAAGATGTGGTCGCGTTCTCAGTCGACGTCGACAATCTGACTGGTGGTGGCGGCGCTGAGGATGGCCAGCTGACGTTTTTCCTGCTTGGCGATTTAGTTAGCTCAACGACAATCGATGGAGCAATGTTAGCTGGTTTAGGTGGCGCCACCTCGTGGGTCAACTACGTCGACTTCAGTAACTCGCAACTTTCGAATTACTCCGGCGTCGTGACGGCAGCTTCCGCCGTTCCGGAAGTCAACCCAATTCTTGGATTGGTAGTGACGAGCATTGGCCTTGTCGGCTGAAAAATAGAAAGCGATTCTGTCGATAGATTTCCCAGCACAATTCAGAAGTATAGAGACGACTCGTAGCAGCAACTGATCGTGGCGAGTCGTTTCGTTCTGCAGTGCCCTGCCCTACTCGTCCGCGGACGGGCTACTTTACTGCCCATTTATTTCCCCCGTGTCGTTCCTCAAGCAAATCAAGGACTCTTCAGTGCGAATCAGTAACCGCCCATCACTGATTGCGGGAGACGCCGAAATGGGTTCACCGATTATGTTTTCGGCGATCCGATTGAACTTGTCTCCCGGTCGGACAATCGACGTGGCGCCGTCTCTTGCAATCAGATAGACCAGTCCGTTCGCGTGGATCAGCGACCCGTGGAATCCGCTTCCCAGCCGCTCCTGCCAAAGGCGATCGCCAGTTTGCGTATCGAAGCAATTTGCTGTTCCTCGGTCGTCCGCAACAATCAGATACCGACCGACGACGACGGGCGATGGGACATAGGATCGGGCTTTGGGCGTTATCCAAGCCGTTCGAGAATCGGTCACGTCGCCGCTGCCGTTTGGCCAGATCGCGGCGACAAAATAGTCAGGGTATCCGCAATTCATGTAGAACTTTTGTCCGTCAAACACCATCGACGCGACCATCTGTTCGGTCGGGCCTTCGACAAACCAATGCACTGCTCCAGTTTTCGGGTCCAAGCTGATGATTCGCTTGCTACCGGAAAACACCATTTGCGTGCGACCGGCAGCTTGTCGAATCAATGGCGTGCCGTAGCTGCGGATACCGTAAACTCGCTTGTAGCGCCAGCGTTCCTTTCCAGTTTGTTTTTCTAGTGCCACAACATACGAATCTCCATCGTGATCGCCGTTGACGATGACCACATCTTCAAACAAAACTGGGCAGCTGGAAAAACCGTGGGCACTCACAAAGTCGCCTGGAGAAACCATCCACTGGCGTTCACCTTCCATGTCATAAGCGGCAACGACCATTTCTCCTGAGGTGATGTCACGCGGCGAACCAACATTTGGCGCCGGTATCATCTTCCCTGAAGTACGCATAAACGCGACGAAGATATGCTTGCCGTCGGTGACTGGAGTGCCTGAAGCTCGACTGTTCAGCGCATGGATAGTTTCCAACTGGCCTTTGAATACAGGCCGCTCCCAAATCGTTTCTCCAGTCTGGAGATCAAAGCACGCCAGCTTCCGTTCTGTGGTGGTTTCGTCGCACGAAGTGAGAAACACTCGGTTTCCCCAGACGATTGGCGATGAGTGCCCTTCTCCGCCGACAGCGATTTTCCACGCGACATTCTTTCCGGACGGAACGTCCCATTCGATGGGAACATTTGTCTCGTTGCTAGAGCCATCGCCTCGAGGCCCGCGCCACCCCGGCCAGTTTTCTGCCTGCAACATGCCATTTAAAGTCACCACAATGCAGAGCGTTAACAGACGTATCATGAATCCACCGCTACAAAATCGAACAAACTCAACGAAAAATCCGCGGGCCACATCATACCGTTCGTTGACCGACAGTGTTGCGAACAGTCATGCAAAAACTCGAAATCCTGGAACACGATCGTCAACGGAAAGATCATTTGCCGGTGAGCTCAAAATTACGGTTCTTTAACCTTCAGCAGTGGGACGTTATTCAGCCGGACTGGATACGATCGATTGCGAGAACGAACCAGCTCTTCCAGCTTTGGTAGGTTCGTCAAAACCAATTCTCTGTTTTCGGAATCGCCATAACACGAAACATATAGGAACTTCAGGTTGGGACAGTCCGAAAGGTGCGAATCAACGTGCTCGACGGCGAGGTGCAATTCTTCCAGCGACGGATGTCCGTTCAGCTTCTCCACTGCTTGACATGATGGACCGTAGGAGAGCATTTTCAGAATGCGCAGCTTTGGAAAACTCGCTATTGTTTCCATATCGACATCCGCAACCGATCCACATTCAAGCTCTTCTAGCTTTTCGAGCTTCTTCAAATAGTGGAGCTGATTCGCGGTTGGACTATACGACAAGTTTAGATGCCTGAGGTTGGTGAGATCCTTCAGGTGCCGAAGTCCATCACGTGCGATTGGGGCCATTTCTAAAGACAGCGCATTCAGTTTCTGCAAGCCGGACAGGTGAACTAATCCAGCAGCTGTGACATCAGTACTTTGCAGGGACAGCCGACGTAATTCTGGGAAATTCGCCAAGTGCCGCATGTCGATGTCGCCAAAGCCGCGACCTACATGTCTCGCTGCTCCCTGCATGCTCAAATGAACGACGTTCGAATAGACTTCCTTACCGACGATCGGTTCCAACCATCTTGGTTTGCCTGGCATCGTCACTACGTGTTTCGCTCGGCTACGAATCGCTGCGAGTGAATCGTGCTCTCGCTGATATCGCTCACGCAATGGAACGAAAATCGCAAGTGCGACCGCAAACAAGGTCATCAACAGAAGAATCATCCACAATCGGAACCGAAGAAATTTCTTGAGCTTCAATGTTTCCCCCTTCATGATTCGCCGGTCGATAAAACCAAAATCGCAATTGGCATCATGATACGCGATAACGTCGGCGGATGCTCATTGGATGCTCATTCCGGCCAGGGAGTCGACTCTTTGAACAATTCATC
>JAGQPC010001139.1 GCA_020426925.1 Planctomycetales bacterium
GTATGCTCCCAACAAAACCATCAAGCCGTTACCTGGGATGTTCGCCAAGGCGACAAGATGCATTTCCTCTCGTCCGCGGACGACGGCTTCCGCAATCATCGTTAGGGCGAACGGAATGATTGACACGGCAAGGATTGTGATAACCGAAACCGTTGTGGCTTCGTAGTTCATGATCCGTGTAAAGACGATCATGGCTAAAGTCGAAGCAATCGCTGTTACCGTAGCCGCAAAATAGCCGTTGCGCAAAAAGTATTTCGATCTCTTCTTGTTTTGTGCAACTCGACGCGTGATGAGAACAGGAAGACCACCTGCTGCAAAAACGTTGAACAGATACAGTAGCGCCAGGCCGAGCGCAATTTGTCCGAATCCGTGGGTGCCCGCGTACCGCCCAAGCAATGCGTAGATGCAAAACGTGCTGGCCTTGTTGAAGATGTCACCCGCCAACAGGCTCATCGCGTTTTTAGCAATCTTTGCAGTGCTTCCTTTCATGCGAAGCCTCCGCGCAATCGCAAATTATTTTCCGGTCGGTTTTCATCGCTCTCGAGATCACGAAACGCAATGTAAGCGATTCCAATCAGTGCGACGATCAATTCGTAACCATCGTCCACGAACGCCGATTCGGCAACGCCCGACACCATGCCAAACAAAAGCAAAGCAGTGACCATTGAGGCGGCGAGAGAGTTTGATCCTTTGAGTTTGCGACACCGATTCAATGTCGCACCAATCACCACCACGCCAATCCCGAATCCAACGGCTCCCAGATTCAGCAGTGATTCTATGTATGCGGAATGAGCGTGTGTAAATGCCCAGCCGTTGTGTCGCTCGAAAGTTCGAATGCGGTGTGTGTTCCAGAACGCGCCGTAACCAAACCCGAGAACGGGACGCCCACTGAATTCGCGAAGTGCTTCCTCCCAAATCGGCAGACGCCCTGTCATTGTCGATGGGTCGGCAAGCTCTTGCTCTCTGCCCATGCGCGTTAGTTTATCTAAGTTGAGTCCACCACCGGAGATTCCTCGGTGAATCAACAAGCAAGACAGTAGCAGAAGCGAAGCCCAAATCGTTAGCAGAATTCCCCGTGTCGAAAACTGACGCCACCAGAGCCAAACGCTGGCAATCACGAGTGCCCCGGTTCCGGTGCGTGCCTTCGTGGCGATTGTGAACGCAATTGCAATGATCGCAATCAGTACATACAAGACCTTCTTTTCTTGCCTGTACAGAGTGAACGCTGCAATCGCCATCAACGAACAACTGAAGGCTGTCCGAGCCGGATGCAGGATTCCCGAAAAACGATAATCGCTCTCGCTAAGGCTCATAAACGTTCCGAATTTGATTTCGGCGGCGATCCCCGCGAGCAACAACATCCCGGACACAAAGATGATCGCGCGGCAAATATCATTTAGTGTCCAGGTTCGCCCAAGTCCCCAGGAACCGACCGCGATACACGCAGCCAAGATACTGCGTTTGATTGTCGCGGCTGGTTCATCCGACCAAAACATGCTGCAGAACAAATAGACTAGTAGCGCGACCGCGGGCACCGTAATGGACGCGTGCGAATTCTGCAGTCTTCCAGCGTCTTTTTTTCGAATCAGCAATATGACGCCGATGATCCCGTAGCTAATAAACGTCAGTTGCTTCGACCTGCGGGATGATGTTGACGCTTCAACTTCGTCAATATAGTCACGCTTCAATCCAATCGCGTTCCTGGCGTGGTCCAGGTTGCCATGGTTATCAAAGACAGCGACAGCAATAACAAGCACCGGAATCCAAAACAGCACAAAACGCGAGATGCCGAATCGACTGACCTCCGCGCGCAAGTGAATCGGTTGCAACAACTCGTTCGATGCTGAAGATGAAGTGTGCACGAGACTACAGTGTTATTACGATTGCGCAAGGCAAGCGTTAAGGCTTTCGGCGACTCGAACGATTTGTTCGTCGGTCATTTCGGGATACATCGGGAGTGACATGATCTCTTTCGAGATGCGGTCACAAACCGGTAGACCACTGGGAACGGTTCTGGCAGCTTCGAAGGGCTGGGCTCGGTTGAGTGGATTCGGGTAGTGAATGCCGCAGAAAATCCCTGCCTTAGCCAGTTCTTCGATAAAGCGATCACGCTCCGGATGTCGAACGACGTACAGATGATATACGTGTTTTGCGTCTGATCGTTCGATTGGCAATTCGAAGTCCGAATCCGCTAACAGTTCGTTGTATCGAGCTGCGACTCGTCGACGCTGTTCGGTCCATTTGTCCAAATGAGCGAGTTTCACGAGCAAAACAGCAGCCTGGACCGTATCAAGTCGGCAATTGAACCCGAGCATCGAATGCTCGTTCTTTTTGACTTGACCGTAGTTTCGCAGGAGTCTAACTCTGTCCGCAATCGTCGGATCGTTGGTCGTGATGGCTCCACCGTCGCCGAAAGCCCCCAAGTTCTTTCCCGGGTAAAAGCTGAAGCAACCGATTGTTCCGAGCGATCCGGTCCGCTGTCCGTTGCATTCGGCTGCATGGGCCTGCGCCGAATCTTCGATGATGGCCAGCGAGTGCTTTTCGGCAATTGCGCGAATGCGATCCATCTTTGCGGGCTGACCATATAGATGGACCGGAATGATTGCCTTCGTGCGAGGTGTAATGGCCTGCTCGATAAGATCGACATCAATGTTGAAGTCTTCTTCATCAATGTCGACTAAGACAGGGTCGGCCCCTGAGTAGGCGATTGCAAGCGCGGTTGATATCGAGGGCGCGCAATGCCATGTGTAGTGCATCAGTACCGTTAGCCACGCCGACGGCATACTTTGCATTGCAGTATTCGGCAAACTCTTCTTCAAACGTCTCGACTTCTTTTCCGAGAATATACCCAGCGGAATCAATGACGTTTCCGATCGCATCGAGCACATCTTGCTTGATGGCTTGCGACTGGGTCTTGAGATCAACCAAGGGAATTGGGGAGTGCGACACTTATGTTCCAATCTTCAAGGTGTAGTGCGGATCGCTTCGGAGCGTGAAATTCCATTCCGGGCGAACCAAGTTTGTTGTTAATCGCAATCCGTGCATCGATCTCCTGGGCTTTGGGTCCGCTTGCCACATTCGCAAACTGACCCGATGGGGTGTGCAGGGTTTCCTGCAACCAGCACATAAGGCGAAACGTCCTTCGTCACGACTGAACCTGCTGCGACGAAACTAAACTCGCCCAGCGTTAGTCCGGGCATAATCGTGCTGTTTGCTCCAAGTGTAGCACCGCGACAAACTATCGTACGTTCTAACCAGTTGTCTGCTTTTTCGTAGCGAGTCCGAACGGTTTCCATTCTTGGAGAGCGAGCGTAACGATCATTTGTGAACGCTACATTCGGCCCAATGAAAGTGTCGTCCTCTAGACGAACTCCATCCCAAACACACACGTTGTTTTTGACGGTAACGTTGTTTCCGATGACGGCCCCACCTTCCACGAAGGCATGGTCACCGATGTTACAGTTGTCACCAATCTTTGCGCCGGACAACACGTGGGCGAAGGCCCAAACACGAGTACCTTCGCCAAGCTGATCTGTTTCAACTAACGCGTTGGGATGCGCGAAGAATTTAGGCATGCGTTGCCGATTCCTTCAAGCAATACGGTGAGTTCAACGTGATTCGTTGTCCATTTTCAAACAACGACTGTTGAGCAGCTTCCAGCACTTCGACGACCTGCAAGCCATTGACGCCGTCGGTAAGTGGTTGACGACAATCACGAATGCTAGAAATGAAGTCCGCACACTCGGCTTTGAGTGGTTCAACTTCTTTCAAGCGTGGGCTAAAGGTATCGCCGTATCGATACGAGAATTGGAATTCGCCAAAGTTCGTCGAATAATCGGGGGCGTCAACGCCCTTGTCGAAAATCTTGATCTTTTCGATTTCCAAATCGTCGTACGTTGCCATCTTCTGGCTGCCGACAACCGTAAGAGTACGTTTCTTCCGAGGGTCGAGCCAGCTAACGTTGACGATCCCCATCTGCTTGTTGTCAAAATGCAACGTAAGATTGCAAACATCGTGAACGCCGGGCGTCAGATAGGCACTACCGGAACAACTGACAGAGTTTGGCGATGCTCCAAGGAGGTGCAGAATGATCGAGATGTCGTGCGGAGCCAGATCCCACAAGGCGTTCACGTCGTGTCGAACCGGTCCCAGGTTCAGTCGATCGCTTGAGATATAACGAACTTCACCAAGCTCGCCATTGTTGATCAGTTCTTTGAGTTTTTTGACCGGCGCGGAATGCAGGAACACGTGGCCAACAAACAAAGTGCGATTCGCAGCGTCGGCCTGCTCAATCAATCGCTGACATTCGTCTGATGAAGTGGCCAGCGGTTTTTCTACAAACACATGCAAGCCGTGAGCGATCGCTCGAGAAGCAAGGTCGTAGTGTGTGGTTGTTGGCGTCGCAACCACGACCGCGTCAACCTTGCCGCTTTTGAAAAGCTCGTCGGCGTCGTCCGTGGGCATTGTGCCAGGGAACCGATCCGTAATTGTGGTCAGTCGTTGCGGGTCTTTATCACAGACCGCGGTGACCTTGCAGTCCTCCAATTCGTTAAAACAACGAACAAGATTCGGTCCCCAATATCCAAGCCCAATAAGGCCAACTCGCGTCAACATGGTGGTGCGTCTCTCTGTAGTAATTCAAAGTTGAAAAAAAAAGCTCAAGCGTCAAGTAAATTACATTGTCACTAATGCGATCGGCGTTCGAAGAAGTACGTTTACATCTAGCAATAGTGACTGTCGTTTTACGTAATCAAGGTCCAATTCAATCATCTGGTCGAACGTCAAACGGTTCTTTCCACTGACTTGCCAAAGTCCAGTGAGCCCGGGCAGAACAGCGAAACGATTCCGTTGCCACGGTTCATAATCATCCAACGCCAGAACGTCAGGTCGTGGGCCAACGAGACTCATTTCGCCCCGCAAGATATTTAGCAGCTGTGGCAGCTCGTCGATGGCGGTGCTTCGGTAAAAGCCCCCAAGCCAAATTAGACGTGACGTCATTTCTGGTTTTTCAAGTGAGCTGCCCGCTTTGGCAAGTTCTGACACGTAGCGCCGATGCTGCTCCGTGTCGACGTTTTGTCGCATCGTCCGGAATTTGAATATGCTGAACGTCTCGCCTCGCCATCCAACTCGTTCTTGCACAAAAAATATTGAACCCTTCGGCGATGCGATCTTGATCAGTAGTGCCACGGTGATCAGCAACGGTGATAATAGAACTAGCAACAACGTCGCAACACAAATGTCCATGATCCGCTTTGAAGTGCGCGGCTGTATCACGTCGATCACCGACTGTTGATGGAAATGTGGTCGTGCCGAAGCGGTCGTTTCAGAGGCAGGCATTGTTGTCTTAACGTCCACTCTTGTTTCCCTGTAGAACCAGCCCCTTCACTCTTACGTTGGATCCTCGCAAACCATCCAGCGATTCGGTAACCGATTCTGGAGTGGTCTTGTCCAGATCGGCGACAATGAAAACGTTGTCGATCATTTGGCAAAACGATCTGCTAAACGCTTCATCACGAGGTAGGTCGATAATGACTAGGTCGTATTCTTCTGTGAACTTGTGCAGCAGCGACGCAACGTCACGTGGATGAACGAGTCTTGCCAGCCTGCTTGTTTTCGCTTGAGGTGTCATCAGCATGACGTTGTCAAACTTCGACGACTGCACACAGTCGTTGATGGCAATGTCCGTGCTAGTGGCCAATTCCCCGAAACCGGGAGCACCGTTCAGGCGGAACAATTTGGATACAGTTCGAAGCTTGCGATCACCGTCGATCAGCAACGTTGACAGACCGTATTTTGTTCCGGCTGTGATCGCAAGTTGAGACGCCAATCCGCTGGTTGAACAGTTTTCATCACAACTTAACAAACCCACCGAGCCAAGCCGGTCGCCTGTGTTGGTCGAGCGCAGTTGTTGAAGGATGCGTCCGCATTCGTCGGCAACGCGTTCTCGCTCATGACGGCCAAGGCGCAGTGATGCCACTCGGGGAACGCGCGCGGAAACCGGCAATCGAAATCGGTCGGCAAACGCTGTTTCGTCTGCAAGCGTTTTTCTCTTAATCGTTTCTATGAGTGTTGGAACTCCAATACTCAGAAGCATCGCCAAAAAGATCGTTCCCGCAGCCATCGTGACCTTTTTGGGCCGGACCGGTTTTTCGATCAAGCTTGCGGGCTG
>JAGQPC010001140.1 GCA_020426925.1 Planctomycetales bacterium
TACAACCAAGACAACGAAACAAGCTGGCTGGACTGGGGTAAGCTGGAATCCAATCGCGACGTGTTTCGTTTCTTCCAATGCATGATCGCCTTTCGCAAGGCGCATCCGTCGATCGCACGTACTCACTTTTGGCGCGAGGATGTCGCCTGGTACGGTGCCCAGCACAACGTTGACATGTCAGGAGAATCGAGAACGTTGGCATACTGCCTGCACGGCGAGTCACAAGCCGACACCGATATCTATGCTATGACCAACAGTTCGTTGGAACCGGTGCAATTTGGCATCCACGAAGGAGCGGCCGGCCAATGGCGCCGCGTCATTGATACTTCATTAGCCAGTCCCGACGATTTTGCCGACTCTAATGGCAAACCCGTTAATTCGTCGTCGTACGTCGTCGCTGCTCGAAGTGTCGTCGTCTTGGTTCGCAATCGTCAATTGAATACGGGCGGGTCATAGTGGCTTAACGCCCAAGACGACCTCCACCGGCACCCACATGTGTTCCGCTTTCTTTTTTTCGATTGTAAAACCTGCAGCCTCGATCGCCTGGCTGACAAAGATCGGTCTGCAGTCCATCAGATTGGGAAAGTGCTTGTGGGTCCATTCATAGGCCTTCATGACGATGCCCTGCTTGCCCTCTTTGGAAATTGCGACGACCGCTAACCGACCGCCCGGTCTCAACACGCGCTGCCATTCGGCCAACACCTGCGGAAGTTCCGGCGTGTCGAACAATTCCAGCGTGAAGCTTGTGAAGATGCCGTCGATAGAATTGGACTCGAATGGTAAATGCGCCGCATCACCGCAATGTAACTCGACTCGATCTTCCAGCTCGGTTTCTTTGAGCAATGTTCGAGTTTCCTCGACCATGCTTTCCGACAGATCAATGCCCTTCACTCGCCCAGAAGGACCAACCGATTGAGCCAATTCGACCAGGCAGTGGCCGGTACCAAAGCCGACTTCCAAGATCGACTCGCCCGCCTGCGCAGCAAGCATTTGCAAGCCAATCTCTCGCATAGGTTGCTCGCTGTGTTCGGCAAGCAGGTCGTACACCTTTGCGATTTTGTTGTAGAAAGCCTTGGTTTCGTCTTTCGACTGGAATACTCGAAGTACGCCTGGCTCATAGTCCAAAGAAGTGCTTTTGGTCATCGCTTGTGTGCTCCACTGAGGTGCGATTCGTTTACAACGCTCGTAATACCTGATGGCCCGCAATTTGCGTACCAACTAGGAAGACCCGATTGATCTGGTACGAAAGGCAAAAAACATGGAGCGGTTAAAAGCGTTGATGGACCAAGCGATGGAACTTCCATGCTTGAAAATGGCGGTGGTCGATGCGGGGGAGCGACACGTGATGGAAGGAGTGGCGGAAGCTGTGAAACATGGCCTAATTGATCCGGTGTTTATCGGTGTTCGCCATCGGATCGAACAAACTGCGGGCGAGGCCGGAGTGCAACTACAAGGGCATCGTGTGGTCGATGCGATGAGCGAAGTGGATGCCGCGCGGCAGGGAACCGAGATGGCTGTCGCTGGCGACGTTCAAGGTTTGATGAAAGGCTGGTTGCATACCGATGTGCTACTGCACCCTGTGCTCGACAGGTTGCGTACAGCGCGACGTTTGAGCCACGTTTTTATTGTCGAGCTGTCGTCGTACCCCAAGCTCTTGTTCGTCACCGACGCGGCTATCAACATTGCGCCTGATTTGATGCAAAAAGCAGCGATCGTGCAGAACGCCGTCGACCTTGCCCGCGTTTTGGGAATCGAGCGACCGAAGGTAGCTGCGTTGTCTGCGGTTGAAGTGGTGAAATCCGATATCGGATCAACCATCGATGCCGCGTGTCTAAGCAAAATGGCACAGCGACGGCAGATTCGTCACGCGATTGTCGATGGGCCGCTCGCGTTCGACAACGCGATTTCACTGGAAGCCGCCCAAACCAAGGAGATCGAAAGCGACGTGTCCGGAGATGTCGATATTCTGCTGGCCCCTGACCTGAACTCCGGCAACATTCTGGCAAAAGACCTGGAGTATTTAGCTGGCGCGGTCATGGCTGGTGTCGTGATCGGTGCAAAAGTGCCAATCGTCTTGCCGTCTCGCTCTGATCCGCCTGAATCGCGACTTGCATCGATGGCAGTAGCCACGATCATGCACCATCGCTGGGCCGAGTTCACCGATCAATGATCGATCACTACCGCTCGATCGTGACACAAACGACAAAATACTCTGTTAGCGGTTACTTCCTTACTGTTTCAATTAGGCCTCCGGAGATCAGCGTTGTGACGTTGGTCAAAATGACGGGCAAGGCAAAGCCGCCGGGTGAGGCCAAGTACTTGGATGACCATACAGGATCGAATTTGTCCTTGTATTGTCTAAGTCCCTGAAAGTTGTAGAAGTGCTCACCGTGGCGATAGGCGAGCGATGCGATTTGATTCCACAGAGGGCCACCCGGTTGGGCGTCAACGCCCGCAAGTGGGGCCATGCCGAGATCGAACCATTGATAGCCGTGTTCCTTACCCCACAGCATGAGCTTGATGAACAGAAACTCCATCACGCCGTGTGGCGACTCTGGCTGGTAACGCATCAAGTCCATCGACAGTTCGTCACCACCTCCGCCACGCCACACGTTGGCAAATGCGATCAGTTTGCCGTGCTGTCGGACCAATGCCACCGGACTGCGGCGAATGTATTCGCGCTGGAAGAAGCCTAGTGAGAAACCTTTCTCAGCTGTGTTCTTATCGGCCAGCCAAGAGTCGGAGATTTGTTTCAGCTCCACCATCAGTTCATCACTGATCGGTGGCTCGACGATCTCAAAGGTGCATGCATCTTCGGTAAGCTGCTTGTTGGTGCGGCGCAGGTTTTTGCGGCTGCTCCCTTCCAGGCTGAAATCGGCCAGCGGCACGCGTGCTTGTTCGCCGAGCTTGATGAGTGCAAGACCCATCTCGGCGTACATAGGCACGCGATCCTCGTCGACCTGATAGAAAACGGGCCATCGGCCTCCCTCGTCACATCGCTCGCGAAAGTCCCAGGCCAGTTCCGAGCAAGCTTGTGGATC
>JAGQPC010001141.1 GCA_020426925.1 Planctomycetales bacterium
ACATCAGGAACTTCCACTCGCCATGCTCGATGTCGGAGTACTGCTTGAGTCGCCCAGCCCGAAGCAATTGGCCCGGCCGCACGCGACCATTGTCGTCTTGTTTGATCTCCACCAAGAACGGAGCGTCGGTGAACTTCTTTGTGTAGTTTATGAAGTAAGGCGTCTGCTTTTGATGATGAAACTCGGTCAGCAATACGTGGTTCACCGCCATCCACCAAGCGCCATCTTGGCCCGTGTTGACCGCGACCCATTCGTCGGCGTACTTGGCAACTTGGCTGAAGTCTGGCGAGAAAACCCAAAGCTTCGTGCCGTTGTGCCGAGCTTCCGCCAGGAAGTGGCAATCGGGCGTTCGTGTCATGCCGATGTTAGCACCCATCGAGACCAACATTTTCGAGTGGTACCAGTCGGCACTTTCCTGGACATCGGTCTGCTCGCCCCAAGTCTCTGGCGATGCAGTGGGAAGGTCGCAATACCAATCGTAGAACGAGAGAGAAACGCCCCCAATCAGTTGCATCAGGCGTGCCCCCGATGCGTAGCTGATCATCGACATGGCGGGAATAGGTGAGAATCCGGCAATCCGGTCTGGACCGTGTTTCTTGATGGTGTGAACCATCGACGCGGCGATGATTTCCAAGACCGTATCCCAATTAGAACGTCGCAATCCGCCTTTGCCGCGGGCTGTCTGCCATCGTTTTCGCGAGCCGGGATTCTCGACAAGACTCGTCCATGCGTCGACCGGATCGTTGTGATTTGCTCGTGCTTCGCGGTACAAGTCGATCAACGCGCCGCGAATATACGGGTACTTTACGCGCAGCGGACTGTAGAGATACCAGCTATAGGAGATTCCACGCTGACAGCCACGTGGTTCATAAGGCGGAATTCCACCGGAGAGAAGTGGGTAGTCGAGCCCTTGCATCTCCCACGTAACGATCCCGTCTTTGACGTGAATATTCCAAGTGCAGCCGCCGGTGCAATTCACGCCGTGCGTGCTGCGGACAACCTTGTCGTGCTGCCACCGATTCCGGTAAAACTCTTCCCACTGCCGACCTTGCGGATTGACTTCGTCTCGAATCCAAGCGATCGCGTCCTTAACAATACTCATGAGTGTGCTTTCGTTGAACGAGATGACTGATGCGAATTTGCGTCGACAAGCGGTTGACGCACACTGTAAAAACGACGCTTCCAGATGGCGTCGAAACCAAACACTGCGGCGGTGGATCCCATGAGCCCTAGAAACAGCAGCGCGATTCGACTGGACGTCGGTTGTGCCGGACTCTCACCAGCGGACGCTTCGAAATAAGCGACCAACGCGTGAATCTCGTCGTTGCTGATCGGATGATTTTTGAAGATCGGCTGCATTGTTTCCGTGCCGGGAGCTACTAACCAGGCGCTCAATGCCTTGCGACCCTTCAGCCGTTCGTAGATGTTGGTCAAGTCCGGCCCCAGCCGACCGCCCCCTAGCGTGGTAACGTCGTGCATACTGTGACACGAGATACAGGCGGCACCTCCTGCTTCGAGGCGATGCTTTCCGAGAAAGATGTCTCGGCCAAGTTTGCGATCGGCGTCGTTAAAGGGCTTGTTCGAAATCTGCAAGCCTTTGAATTGCGACTCGGTCAACTTCGATTCCGCATCGATCAAGTCGAGCAGATTCTCGGAGCGCTCGCGTGTCATACCCGGCAATGTCGGCATAGGCACATTGCGAGACTCTTCTAGAATCTTGATCGCATAGGGGTCACCACTGTCGAGATACGACTTGGGATTCATCATGAACCCGATCAACCACTCCCGATCCTTCCGTTCCGAGACATCTTTCAAGTCCGGCCCCGTCAAACGTCCCCCACCGATCGTGTGGCAGTTCATGCAGTTTTGCCGAAAGAAATCCGGGGAATCTTGCGACCACAGGAGGGACGGGAAGACATTAACGAGTGTGCACAACAAGATTGTCCGCCCAACGAGCGAAACCCGGATCTCTTGCACCCAGGCACGATTTAGCCGAAATATCGGTACGTCAGTCGCCATTTGAGACTCCGTGTGCCTTTATTGCCGAGTGTTTATTAGTTCTTTCGGAAAAAAATGAGCGACACGCCCAGCAAAACAGGACAAAACGGTCCGTTTGTCGCCATTGCACAAGAATCTAGCGATGACTATAAAGGACGTCAAGGTCTGGAATTCGTTTTTTTTAAGGCAGGATTGTGATGATCTCACAAACAGTTGAATACGCGTTGCGAGCTATCGTCACGATCGCCCAATACGACGGAGTTCCATGTACCGCTCAGCAGATCGCGGACATCACACATGTCCCTGCGGCCTACTTGTCCAAGATGCTGCAAGGCATGGCGAGATCGGGGCTGGTTGACTCGAAACGCGGATTGCATGGTGGATTCGTATTGAAGAAGGCTCCCTCCGAATTAACGATCTGGGATGTCGTCGAAGCAGTCGACCCCTTCAAGCGGATTCGCGAATGTCCACTTGGCATT
>JAGQPC010001142.1 GCA_020426925.1 Planctomycetales bacterium
TTGACAAAGAAGTCGAGCATCGATTGGTAAAAGCCCCAATCATATTCTTCAATCGGACGCAGCGGCTGGTCAGGCGTTGCGTTCGCGACAAAGATGTCAACATTCCCGAGTTCGCGTTCGATCTTGGAAAACATCTCGTCGACACTTGATTCATCTGTCACATTTGATTTGGTCAGGATGCACGCGATACCAGCCGCTTTGAATTCTTCGAGCGTCGCTTCGGCTCGCTGCGTGTTGTTGAAGTAATTTAGTGCGACTTTGGCCCCGCAATGCCCCAGCTTTTTTGCAATGGCCTTTCCCAATCCAGTTGTGCTGCCAGTAACAAGCGCTACGTGGCCATCAATCGAAAATGGCATTGCGAACTCCGTTCAAGAGTAGGACTTAGTCGATTGGTTTTTGCGAAAGCACTTTAGCAGTGAAGCGGTCATCAGCAGAGCGCGCGGCACAAATTGCCAATAGAATGCGAAATGCCGCGCGGACCACTCAACAGTGCATAAAAACAAGCCGCCAAAAAACTAGAGCTTACCAGCCCATCACCATGTTCGACTCAACGACTTTTTTGGCTTCCGTCAGGTCGGCACCTGTTTCTTGCATGTACAGTCGAATGGCATGAAGCTTGTCGCCGGACGATCGCGACAGACAATCTCTGGCCACTGTGCAAGGATCGGAGCTGCCAGAAATGCCAAGCACTGATTTCGAAATTACCCACGCGTCTCGAGGACGTTTTGTCATCCGAATGACTTCATCGTTCGGGTAAGCTTCTTGGACTACCTCGCTTGCCGCGGCGTCGTCATCCGCCCAAGCGATGATAATGTGATGGTCCGTTTCGATCTCAAATAGCGGCATGATTGCGCGTCCTAAGGATTGTGGAATACCAGAAAAGATTCTCCATCCGGCTTGCATTTCTCAGCGTCAAGCAGGATCGGTGCTGAGTAAAGCACTTCCGTCGCTTTTAGTTTAGATCCGACGATCTTTGCTCGCAACGAGCCATCGGCGATCGAACTGACGATCTATGAAACGTTGACTAAACTGGGCATAATTTGGCGTGAGCGAATCTTGCGATTGAGCGGTTGTTTACGGGTTTTACGTCTATTCCAGGTTCACGGACATGAATGATTCAGCAACGGAACCAAATCCTCAGACATCCCCTCAATCGTACCGGCCAGAACGATTGTGGGTGGTGGTCGTCTTGTGCGTCGCGTTTTCCGTGTTTTTCTACGGCCGCAACTGGCCCAAGTCACTGATGGCCAACCGTCACATGATCCTCGCTGAACAAGCACTCGACCGGCATCTTACGACCGGAAGCGAAGAAGACTGGCAGACCGCTGTGACCGAGCTCGACAAGGCGGTTGCTCGCCACCCGACGCATGACATCTACAGCAAAAAGGCATTGTTGCTGGGAGAGAAGTGCTCGACAGATCGGACTAATGGAAAACTCGCCTCTGCGAAGGAGTTCGGAGAAGCAGCACTGGACGCCATCAACACGGCAATTAGCGAGAAACGGGTGGCCGTCTATTACCAGACCCGCGCTGAAATCAATCTCCGGCTAAACCGCTTTAAAGATGCAGCTGCTGATACCACCTTGTTTATCCAAACGATGCCAGATTCGTACGGGGATTTCCGAGATTTGCAATTAGCTAGCGCACTCAACAGCCGGGCCTACTCGCGCGCTTTGGGTGAATTTGAGCTTGACCTCGCGCTCAAAGACATCGAAACGGCCCTGAACATCATGCCGAACGAACCCAGCCTGCTCGATACACACGCCTATCTGCTTTATCTCACCGGCGCCCCCGAGAAAGCGCTCCCGATCCTTGATGACTGTATTAGTCGGCTTGAAAGCCAGTTTAAGGATCAAGAGTCCCGCGTATACATCGAGTCCCGCGCAGTCATGCTGCACCATCGGGGCCTAGTCTACAAAGCGATGGGAAAAGAATTGGCCGCCCAAGCTGATTTAGAAGAGGCCGAGAAACTTGGGTTCTCACCCGAACGAGGTGTCCACTGACTGTGCAAAACGTCGCATCAGACGTTTGCGGGCAGCTGGCCGGAAATCACGGAATCAGTAAGTATTGCGAGATCCAAAGCCCTTCAGGCAAACGAATCCCAGCAGAATGGCACACGCCGCCAGAATTAGGTATTCCTTCGGGCCGCCCGTGTCAAAGACTTGAAGAAGCTGATTGATAAATCGGTTGATCATTGTTCTACTCCCATTGATGCAACTCCTAAAGAATAGTTTGAAAAAGCCAGCTAGTTACTTTCGTTGACTTCTTGAACTCCAAACATTCGTCTGGCCCTAGACTGCCGTCACCGGAATAACCGGATCAAGTGGCATTACCTAACGGCAAATGCGCTTTCCTAATCCGGTCGGTTGCAGCAACCGAAGTAGATCTTGCAGGCGATTCTTGGGGAGCTATAATTCAAACCTACATCGCTTCATAGTGATCTAGGGGCCGTGGCTCAATTGGTTAGAGTACCGGACT
>JAGQPC010001143.1 GCA_020426925.1 Planctomycetales bacterium
GGGAGCGAACATGGACATGATCGATTTGTCGAAGAATGGCAAGCTCGTCTCGACCGGTCCAGCAATCGATTCGCGAGAATGCCTAGGGGCCGTCGTATCGAACGGACGCATTTTCTACATGTCACAAGCGAGCGGTTTCGTGGTTTCCCAAACGTACGGCGAAGAGGCGGCTAAGCTGCCAGCAGTTTGGGAACGCGAGTGAGTTAGTGTTGACAGAACGTTCCAAGTCGTGCCAATCGCTCAGGCTCGCTCTCATGGTAGCGGCAAATCCGACGGTTTGGCCTACTTCGCAATGGAATATGAAACACTTACTCGTCGAGCCATAGTTACTGGCGATATCATTGCAAGATTAACGCCGGGATTTCACTCGGCGGACGATCAGCAATGTCTGCGTAGCCATCGCCAGCGAGAATAACGAGACGAAAAAGGTCACCTGGCGGTCCAAAACTGACGAGCATAGTGCGGCCCTCGTCCGACGTCCCAACCAATTGAACGACGCATATACCGCTATTCCAATGTTCACCAACGCTTCTGCTCGTATTCCGGGCGAAGAAAAACGACGACCAATTCGGATTGTTCGTGATAAAAAGTTCGGGGCAAACAGCAGACACTACCGCCGCGGTCTCGGAGAAAATGAGCCACACCTTTGTCGCGGCAGCTGCATACATTGGTCCGCATTCGTCGAGTTGACACTCGGAGCTATCGGCAGCCGCCATTTTGTGGCAAAAGCAAGTGCCTGCATTTGCTCGCTAAGTGCCCTCTCTATTCCCAACTTGAATTAGAAATAGACGCAGGAATTTCGTTTTGAGCTTCAATTGCCAATCGGGACGCCGAAGCACCCGGCCACTGTGGATTTCCGGTTCGACTGCCGTTAGCTTTACGGATTCTGTTCTCACCGCATACCGGAGGTCGTGATGAAACCTGCTCTGTCACTTGTTCTCTTGACTTTTTTGTTACAGCAAGCCAACGTAGCCGCACAGGAAACCGCAACGACGCGTCGAAGCCCAATTCCGCAAGTTCGTTACGAGCTTGGCCCAGACTCACTCGTTCAGGACGGGGTCCCCAAAGGCACTCTTGAAGGTCCGCACCTTTTCCACAGCAAGATCATCGAAGGCACAGTACGCAAGTATTGGGTTTATGTGCCATCACAATATTCGGCCGCCAAACCGGCCTGTTTGCTCGTGTTTCAGGATGGTGCTCGAGCGATCAATCCAGACGGCGTGATCCGGGTGCCTCAGGTTCTCGAAAACCTGATAGCGAAAAAACAGATTCCAGTGACGATCGGAATCTTCATCACTCCGGGACAGCGCGGCGATGAGTTTCCGGACGAAATTGGGACGGGAAATCCTGACAACCGTGACCTCGAGTATGACGTTTTGAATGACAAGTATGCTCGGATGCTGATCGAAGAGATCCTTCCTGAAGTCGGCAACAAGTACAAACTGACCGATGATCCGGCGGGGCGAGCGATCGGCGGTTCCAGCAGTGGAGGCATTTGCGCGTTCACGGTCGCTTGGGAGCGGCCTGACGCGTTTCGCAATGTGGTCAGCTTTATCGGCAGCTTTACGAACATTCACGGAGGCCACGTCTATCCAGATCTTGTTCGGAATTCGCCGAAGAAGCCGATCCGCATATTCTTGCAGGATGGCGTGAACGATTTACGCAGCCCCCAGAATCTTGAACGCGACTGGCACATTCAAAACCAAAAGATGGTCGCCGCCTTCAAAGAACGCGACTACGACATGGCGTACGTTTTTGGAGAAGGCGCTCATTCAGACGACCACGGCGGTGCGATGCTGCCGTATATGCTGCGTTGGATTTGGCGAGACTATCCCGGCGTCGAAACCTCTGACGAGGATCCTGTTGCCGCCGCCAAGGCAATCAAGCCGGTCCAACAGGAACTCTTTCCGGGCTTTGACGCAAACGCCGAAGTTGATCCGTCAGGAGCTTGGACTTGGGAGCGCCGCGGCCGTAACTCGACAACTTTCACCGTTCGTCTGAAGAAGGACGGTGACACGCTGAGCGGAACGTGCGAAACCAAACGTGGCGACGAGGCTGCTCAAACCGTCGAGATCGGAGATCCGGTGCTCGAGGGCAACAAGCTGACCTTTGACGTTGCTCGTGAATTCGGCGAGCGAACGTTCACCGCAACTTACCAAGGGATCGTGAACGGGAACGAGATCAAAGGTTGGACCATGATGACATTCAATGGTTCGCCGCGTGATTTTGGTTGGACCGCGAAGCGAACCGATTGAAGACTGCTCGACCGGTAGCAAGGAAACCGGGGCATTCCAAGGAGGCATGCCGCGAGCGGTTTCCTCGCTGGAAGTTAACGCTTTCGCCTACGTGCGAGCAACGGAGCAACCAGCCCCAGCGCGAGCATCGACGCGTTGGGCTCTGGGACGACGATGATCCACGAGTCGATTCCGGCCAGGTCAGGCGGGTTGTCGCTCAGCGCCAAGTGGATGTCAGTGAATCGTTCGCCGGGTGCGAGCATTCCGCCAGTGAACTCGATCGTTTTTCCATCATCCGAGATGCTGTAGTTAGTGAAAATATCCGACAGGATGGAACCGTCACCATCCACATCGCCAAATCGAGCGTCAACTGAGGCGTCACGAACGATAGTCCGTGGATCGTCTGTGTCGGTTCCCGTCCCAATAATGTTCAAGCCAAACCCGTTGATCACTTGGTCCGTATCGTTGTAGAAGAAAAAGTGGTCCAGTTCGAATTTTCGCGGGTCGCCGGCAACGTATGTAAATATCTCGTTTGGCGCCGCTGTCCACAGCGGTTCTAATCCCAGGGAAGCCTGAACTCCATTCACAGCTTGACGAACGCCGACTCCGTTTTCGGCTCCTCCTGTGCCATCGACGCGATTGAATACGGGCTCTATCAAAAGTTCTGCTCGCGACCACGACGACGCGACGAGCGTCATTGCCGCGGACACGAGAAACAGCTTTTTGCTAATCGTTGATTTCAGCAAACGATGTCGATCTAGCAACATAATAAGACTCCAACCTTTCAAAATTGACAAAAACAAATGGAAAGCAAATAGCGAATTCAAATCCGCGTTCGAATTCGCGATGCAGAGTACAACGCAAAGCCAATTACTCCGAGCAGAGATGGACCGGCCGGTTCTGGAACCGCGACGAGTGCACCGCGTGGTCCTTGTTCGTAACCGGCGTCCTTGAAGGCAGTGACTAAATCGCCGGAACTGAAATCGCCATCAGCGTTCCAGTCACCTTCAGACCATGTTGAGTTGCCCTGGATTGCGTCCTCGTATTCTCCGGCTTTGAAAATGTCGACTAGATCGCCACTGTTGAACTCACCATCCAGGTTCGCATCGCCGTACCAGGTGTTTTTCACATCCTTCACCCAGAATTGGTGATCTAGAAGGTCGACGTGACCATCACCGGTGAGATCAAAGCCTTTTCGGTCTGTGCCGAGATTATCCACCAGCATGTCTAGATCTGCAGCGTCTAGAAGTCCGTTGGCATTAAAGTCACCTTCCGCGAAAGAGATCGGAATCGGCTGCGACGCGACCCACATGTCGTGAAATGTAGCTGTTCCGTTACTCACGCCGAACGCCGGTCGCGTCTTATGAGCGGCAACAGGATACGAACCTTGCACCAACGATTCGGCATCGCCTGGCTTCCACAAGGATCCATTAACGATTCCGTCAAACTTGTCCATTTGCAAGTAGAGAGGTTCGCCTTTGGTTTCATAGGGCACAGGTATCAATTCGTTCTGAGAAGTACACGAGTTGTATCCGATGCTTAGCGTCCTTCCGTTGTTGCATAGCGTTACGTTGTCGTAGGCGAGCGTTCCTAACCCCCAAGCGTTCGCGGCTTTGGACGTGATGAGCATGCGAACCGACCACTCATCGTCGGCGGGGATTAGTTCATCGTTGAATCCACGGGTACACCAGAGAGCCCAGAAACCGGCATTCATCTCGATGTCGCCCTCCTCATTCAGCGATGCTGCCGAAGCTGGCCCTTGGCACGGAAACAACTCAATTCCGTATTCGTCCTGTATGGAACCATCCTCGAAGTTGTCATAGTCGCTGAAATCTTGGGCGAGAACATTCAGCGGAGCTGCACCTGCGCCGCAAAGACAAACGGTAAGTATCAGCTGCAGGCAAAAAGTCCCTTTTTGATTGCACATTGTTTGGGCTCCTTTTAGACCAGTAGTTAACGAAAATGCCAGCTACGGTCCTTCCCCGTTGGGGCTGCGTTTGGCGCGACAGCCGATGCCCGAGAATTCCGAATATTTGTTGGAAGGTTAAGCTGCTGAAACTCACGAGCGTCGATTCTCGTGGCGGGCTAAATCTGGGAAATTTATGATCAAGTCGTCGCGCCGGCGGTCATTCGCACGGGGATAGATAATGGTGAAAGGTGGATGTCCATGGACGAATCGATTGATATCAGCACGGCGAATCTGCTCGCTGCGGTTGAAATGGGAAAATCTGATGCGATGCAGGAATTGCTGACGCTGCACAGACCGTACCTGAAGCGGGTGGTTCAGCTGCGGATGGATCCCATACTGGCCACTCGCATTGATGCGTCGGATGTTGTCCAAGAGGCACAATTGGTCATCTTTAAGCGTATGGACGACTTTTTGCGGCGACGTCCAACGTCGTTCCGACTGTGGATTCGCCAGCACGTTCTTGAATGCCTGATTGACGAGCACCGCAGGCATGTGACATATCAGAAGCGAAGCGTTTTGAAAGAACGAGACCTCGCGGACGCATCGTCGTTCGCCATCGCGCGACGTCTGATGGAGGACAGCCCCAGTCGCCTTGTGCGGCAGATGGAGTTGCGTGAACAAATCACCGACGCGATCGACAAGCTGAGCGAGAACGATCGCCAGGTTCTCTCGTTGAGACATGCAGAACGTCTGTCAAACGCCGAAGTCGCAGAACTGCTAGGCATCCCTGCCAACACGGTTCGTCAACGATATGGTCGAGCTTTAAAACGTCTGCATCAAGTTCTGACCGACCAACAGATAAGTCTTGACGGGACATTGCAATGACTATCGAATCAAGAAACACAGCAACTGACACTGACGCGACAGATGATCGAGTTGCTGAAGCGGTCGAAGAATTCTTTTTGGCAGCGGACCGCGGTGAACCTCCGCGTCTCGACGAATTCCTCGACAAATACGCTGACATCCAAGACATCCTTAAAACCGTCATTCCCGCTCTGTACATTTCTGACGGCAGCAATGGAGACTCGACCACCGGTGAGCAGCAGCTGATTGGCCGTGACACGCGTATTGGGGATTTTCGTGTCATCCGGCAAATAGGCAGAGGCGGAATGGGCGTCGTCTATGAAGCCGAACACATCTCAATGATGCGGCGAGTGGCATTGAAGGTTTTGCCGTTCGCTGGCTTGATCGACGAAACAAAGATTCGCCGTTTCCAGTCGGAAGTTCGAGCGGCGGCGACATTGGACCATCCGAACATTGTCGCGGCGTACACGGTCGGTGAGACCCGCGGAATTCACTATTACGCGATGCAGTTGATACGAGGCAAGAACCTCGCCCAAGTCATTAGCTCGTTGCGAGACATCGCCGGCCACCAGGAACTTGATGCCGAGTCCATCAACGTGTCGCTGTCGGCATTTGGCAAAAGCGACAATTCCGATTTGGCACCTGACGATGATACTCGGATCGCAAATGGGAATAACGACGAAACAAAACGCGAAAGTGTTCCGGATAGCAACATCGATAGTTCGCTGTATGGAAACTCGCGAATGGAGTTTTTTCACAGCGTCGCGGCACTAGGCATCCAGGCCGCGAAGGCGCTCCAGCATGCGCATGAGCAAGGCATTGTTCACCGCGACATTAAACCGAGCAATCTGCTGCTTGACGCCAATGCCAAACTCTTCGTTGCTGATTTTGGGCTGGCTTCGATGGAATCGAGCGATGGCTTGACGATGTCCGGAAACGTGGTCGGGACTCTGCGGTACATGCCGCCAGAACAAGCTCAAGGAGATTCGAACTTGGTCGATCGGCGCGCAGACATTTACTCGCTGGGAGCGACTCTTTACGAGATGCTCGCGTTACGACCGGTGTTTGAATCAGAAAGCAACCGCAAGCTGCTGAAAGCGATTATGGATGAAGAGCCAACGCCTCTTCGTCGCATCGACAGGCAGATTCCGCTCGATCTTGAAACGATCGTTCACAAATCGCTTTCAAAGGAACCGTGCGATCGCTATCAATCGGCTGACTCGCTTGCCCACGATCTGAAGTCGTTTTTGGAGCATCGGCCCATCTTGTCTCGGCGACCAACGCTGGTTCAACGAATCGCAAAGTGGACTAAACGGAACACAGCTATCACGTGGATGCTGATCCTGTTTTTGACGATCGTATCTATCACGTTCGCGGTAAGCACTTATCTAATCACGATCAGCGGCAACCGATTTCGTGAAGTCAACGCTGATTTACACACAGCAGGTGCATGGCGTGCCTGGGAAAAAGGTGATCTGCCTCAAGTGCAGGATCTCCTCGCCACCGCTTCGCGGAACACAAGTATCGAACGAAAGATCTTGGGGACGATTTGCGATCGCGCTCGCGGTCAGGTCATTGCAAAAGCCACTGGGCCATGGTGCCTCAGCACGGATGGGAAGACGGTTGTTAGCGCGAACGAGCGACGTGTTGTCGTCACCGCCATCGACGACCAGCGTGAAATCAGTTCTTTCTCGATGGCAACGACGCCGCAGTGCGTGGCATCGACTCCCAAACATCTGATCGTGGGTGGTCAGGATGGATTGCACTTTGTCGATTTGGCGACAAAAGAGGTTAAACCGGCATCGCGTGAAAGTACGAAGCTCTGTTGCATATCGCGCAGTGGGAGTTTGGCTGCCTCGATTAGTGAGGATCACAAATTGCACGTTTGGAACGTTAATTCCGCAACGACGATTTGGGATACGGTGCCAGAATCGGCGAATCAAACAGGCGCCTTCCCGCGTCGCCTATTCATCACGGACGACGACAAACGCGTGATCGCGGTGTACTACGACTCTGTCAAGTTGTGGAGCGTCGATGGCGGCGGAACCGACGCCTCGGTTGTCGAAGCCAACAAGTCAGGGATTGAATCGGGTTGCTTGGTGGACAACGACTCGATCATCCTGGTTGGTTACTTTAACGCGTTTCCCGTGCGTCTAGATAATTCGTCCGCTGAGCACGGACCGTCAGTCGACCTGCCAACAATCGCGCCGTCGCGAGGTGTCGCGATATCAGAAGATCGGTCTCGGCTTGCCGTCATAACAGGAAGAACGATTGAGGTCTGGGATATCGAGCATAACCGGATCATCCTGCAACGATTTTCCGAGGCGTTTGGTTCGTCAATTGAATTGTCTGGCAACGATCGAATCATTGTTCGGAACGGCGATAGCCTAGAAATGTTCGACGTAAGCAAGCCGATCTTCGCTAGGTTGCCGATTGAAGTGGAGCTATGGTGGCCGTGCGTTCCAGCGTTTCATTCAGACCAGGTTCTCGTTCCCGGTCGCCAGCAAGACCTTTTGTTGTGGAACGCCACTGACGGCATTAGTCGTCGTTATTCTCTGGAGCAAACGGACCAAACCGTATCGAGAGCCATGTCAAATACGATCGCGGCAATGTGTTTTTCGCCCGATGGAAATAAGATTGCGGCGGCCCACGCTGCAGGAGACCTGTCGCAAATTCACGCGTGGGATTCCAGATCAGGAGAGAGAGTTCGATCAATTAAATTCCCCGGGCAGGTCTTTTCCATCGCGTTCACCTGCGATGGGCAGTCGATGATCGTTGGCACGGGCAGTGGAGTTGCAATGCTCGACACGGAGACTGGCAACGTGCGATGGACTTCGACCATCAGCCAACCGGTTTGGCGCATTGCCGTTTCGCCTGATGGCAATTTGTTCGCCGCCGGAGAATTCGAC
>JAGQPC010001144.1 GCA_020426925.1 Planctomycetales bacterium
CTCCACACCTGAACAGAATATTCCAATCCAGACGTTTCCATGGACAGTCCGCACAAGCTCGAATTCGGAATTCGGCCACGGCTTGTCGTCACACACTGGATAGAACCATTGGCCTTTGAGGAACAGAGACTTCCCGTCACCGACGTCGTATATGTAGCCTGATCCTTCGTCTTCAAATTCCGCGATCTCGATAACTGCTTCCGCAGAAACCTTCTTGACGAATACTTGCCCCGCATCGATCGCCGCTTTGATTACCGGGATATCATCACGCCGAACAAATTCCCGGTGGTAACGCGTCAAGCGAAAATGGCCGTCAAGCAGCATGATGATCGCGTACAGGCATACGATGCCGGAAAGTGCGATTGGGCCACCGAGGATTCCGGCGAGAACGGGATGATCCAGAATGATCAACCCAGCTATGGCGAGCACACAAAACAGCATGCCGCCTGTCCAAACAGCAAGCCACAGTGCGGTTCCAGCCAGCGTGACAGCTGGAACAGTCGACAGCGTGCGTTCATTGAGCAGGCCTCGCTCCTGTTCGTTCATGTTGCGCGTCAGTTCTTCGTACACGGAATTCACAAAAGGGGACATTCTACTTTTAGTGGCCGCACGCCCATCCGGAACCGAGGAGAACGCGATTGAGCGTCGGCGAAGCGCCGAGCACGTTTAGTCGGTCATCACAAAATAGAGAATGCCGTTTGTCTCGTCTATGAAGATATGAGGCACGTGGCTTCCTTGCTCTGCCGCGTCAACGTAGACACTGCCGCTTGCGCCAATTGCGTCCCGAAGCCAGTCCAGTTCAACTCCGTATGATTGCTCCCAGAACGCAATGTAGTCTGCATCAAAAGGTGATTCCACGTTCCTGGTCAAGATCCAAGCTGGCTTGTCCCAATGCGCGGCAAATTCTGCTTTGGCAAAAGCGTGGAGGTCCTTCTGGCTACCGTCCACTGCGTAGGCCATGAATCGTCCTCCGAGGCCGACCGATGATTCCGCAAAACAGAATTTCGTCGAAGTCAGCGGAAGCGATCCAGATAGCGTTTCAGTTTTCAGAGCGTTGCTGACCGGGACCCAACCGCCACTGGCTGCGACGTTCGCACGAGACATCTGAAAACAAGACACTAGTACCACGGCCACGAACAAAACGCTCGCCGCGAGCACCAACCTGAAAAGCGTTTTCCACTTCGATCGCATGTATCATGCGCCCCCAAAACCAGATAAAATTTACAGTCTCCTTTAAATTTAAAACTTCTGCACTGTCCGCACTGTCCGTTTACGACTTGTCGACGACACTCCGAATCGTGATTCTTTGAACTCTGGTGCCACCATTCGGAGAATGGTGCTACAACGCTGGCGGTTAGACATCATATCCGCCGTAGTGTTCACAATTATTCCCGATTCAAAACTGGTCCAGCAAATTCAAATCCCGAAACTTCTATACTGAGTTGGGCTTGGCACCAAGCAATCCAACCTTGACACCATTTTGCTTGAGGATGCTTGTGGCTTTTTGGCTAATTGTCACGAGCATGATCAAGCCGAGCAACGGCACCAACAAAGCTAACGCGTAGATCACTGCGATCACTTTGCCGTGAAAAAGTGCAGCGAGCCTGCACACTGAAATGGCGCCAAATCCGAAGACGCATAGACCAATCAGGACCAGGATGACACGCGCCCACTCAGCTCCTCCGCTGACAACAGGAAGGACTAGATTGGCAGGGATCAAGCACAAGTACAGGAGTACCGCGTAGTTGACCTGTCGATGTGCAGTCGCGATTTCCCGGAGTCGATTTCGATCTTCAGATAGTGGAGTCGACTCGCCTGAAATCGGTGGTTCGTATGGGTTGACTGTTGTCATGTGAAAGTCTCGTTTTTCAATGACAGAAGAGTCATCGAGTCGCCAATAGGTGCCCTGGACTGTGCCGACCCGCTGGTTTAAATCGCCGGCGAGCACTTCTCGCGATGATAGCGACTTCGCCTGAAGGCCGCAATCACTTCAGGGGGAGTCTATCACCCTGAAGAACCAATGCGTTTATCAGCATTCGAAGTGCTTGCCGGCAACGAAGACGTCAGTGGCTCGAGCTAATAGTTCCCAGCCGACGAGCGGTGAGTTTTGGCTTTTAGAGCGGAATCGGTTGGGATCGACTGTCCATCGTTCATTGGGGTCGATGATTGTGATGTCGGCTGCGGCGCCGACTCGAAGCGTGCCGCGATCAGCCAAAGACAACAACTTCGCCGGATTGGCGCTCATCTTCTGCACAACGGCCGGCCAATCGAGAAGGCCTGGTTCGACGAGTTTCACACCGACAAGCCCCAGCGCTGTTTCGAGCCCCAGCATTCCGTACGGAGCCTCATCAATCACCATCATTTTTTTCTCGGCGGCTCGCGGTGCGTGGCCGCTAGCGATGATGTCGAGCGTGTCGTCTCTTAATGCTTCGATACAAAAGTTGACGTGGCGTTTGCTGCGCACTGGTGGATTCAGTTTCCACTTAGGATCGAAGGTTCGCAAAATGTCAGCGTCCGCTGCGAAGTTGGCTGC
>JAGQPC010001145.1 GCA_020426925.1 Planctomycetales bacterium
CGCGCACAATGCCGCGTGCAGCGGCTCCATCGATGCTCGAGGCGAAACAGTTTCCAGTTCGGACAAGAAACGTTTGTTGCCCGCCAAGCGGACTGCCATCGGTTTGCTGACGTGATCCGTAAACGTTTCCAAATCGTCTTGCGATACGGATATCCGCACTTCCATGGAGCTCTTATTCCCAATGGAAAAGATTTCAGCGCCTTTCCGTAAATACGTGGCGTCCAGCGTGTCTAAGTTGCGACCAATGATTTGTCCGCTGATTGGCGCTCGAATGGTCAGCTGGTCAACTTCATGTTGTTTCTGCTTGTGCCTTTTTGCCAAGGCGGCTTGCCGTTCGACCTCAGCTTGAAAAGCAGCCATTTCGTTATTGATCTTGTGCGTGCGACTCAATTGCAGCGATTCTTCGAGATCCAACTTCAGCTCCGCTAATTCTCGCCGAAGTTCATCGTTTGCCAGAACAGCGAGAACGTCACCTTCTTGAACCGACTGATTGTTATGAACGAGTATTTGCTCCACAAAACCAGGGCTACTCGCTCGTACAATCAACAGCGGCGAATACTCAACGATCGCGGGAGCTCGCACAACTCGAGGCCACGGAACGACCGTCAAGACAGTGGTCGCGAACGCTATGCCAGCTCCCGTTGTTGCGAGGAAATGCAAGCGATTGTGTCGCGTTAAGTACTCGTCGGTTAAATATGTTTTCACAAAGCGTTGCGTTGCTGGTCCTAGCCACAGAACGGTTCCCAAGGCAGCCAAAACGATACCGGCGCCCGCGAACATCTTGGCCGCCGCGATAGTCAGAGTGACGCAGATCGTCATGCGCCAAGCACAAGAGGCAATACCGTAGATTCTGATGATGAAGCCTTTTCGACCAGTCCAGCGAAACGATTCGCTTTCGACTCCCAGCAGGTATCGGCGTCCCAGAAAACTCAGATACTGGTGCCCTTTGGCGTAAAGGTTCGGTATCTCCAGCAGGTCGGAGAGGATGTAGTAGCCATCGAACTTCATCAGAGGATTGGCGTTGAATAGCAAAGTCATCAGGCTTGCCATCGCAACAAGATTAAACGCCGTTTCATTCAGCAGGCCCGGTTCTGTATAGCTCCAAACGATGGCTGCTAAAGACGCGACCAAAAGCTCGACGTACATGCCGGCCGCAGCTGTGTGGATGCGTTGCCACTTCGAATGAAACCGCCACGAGGACGTAACATCGACATAAGCGAGCGGTGCGAACAGGACGAACATCACACCGGTCTCTTTCACAGAGCCACCGTATTTCTTGCAGACGACACCATGTGCCATTTCATGCACAACCTTCAACAGCAGCCATGCCAGGAACAACCACAGCCAGCGATTTGGCGCGAGGATTCCCTGAGAAGCAACGATGAATCGATCCCACTCAACCATCAGCTGGCAACAGGCGAGCAAGCCCAGAACTGCGGTAAGAGTCCAACCCACAGAGCCGTGCATCCAACCAGCCCAGCTCGTGACCGAATCCAAGAATTGGTCCGGTTTCATGAGTGGCACTCGGATGTACATTGGATTCAGACGCTGCAACAGCTGCACGCGGTCAGCCTTTTCGGCTGCCTCCACAAGTCGCTCTGCTTGGGACGATTCATGCGTGTGTGCGAGTCCGGTATCAACGAGCCATTTGCATATCGTGGCAGCTTCCCGTTCGGTGAACGCTTTCGCCGATAAAGTCGCCGCTGTTGCGCTCAGCACATCAGACACCGACATGGTCCCGTTCAGAAGCGAAATGAATTTGTATTCCGGTATTCCGATCCGGTAGAACTTCATGCTGACGGGGTCTTCGATAACGTATCCCGGCTTTCCGCCCACCGATTGCGGCGAGAACACCAAGTCCGTTCTCAACGTCACGACCGTGTTGCCGACATCGCGAATCTGATAGTCTTTTTTGGGCTGTTGCATCGGCCTACCATCCCAGCCAGAGCAGCAGCGATTCGCATGGTTTATGAAACAAGATCCATCCGATCGAACGCCTCCGACCGACGATTTTCGCATATCCCTTCATTCCGGGGCGGAGTTGCAATTCCGTATTGTCTAAATCCACCTCCGCAATAAAGACGTTTTCGTTATCGCGTATCTCCGACCGAGGCCAGATCTTCGATATCGAACTCGCCCACTTGCGCCAAGGATGTGCCTCCAGCCGAATCTGCACTTCAGCGTCGTTTTCAACGTGGTTGATGTCACGCTGCGAAATCGCGACTTCAACCAAAAGCTTGTCCAGCGGAGCGATCTCGAACATCGACTCCCCAATCGTCAAAGGCGCCCCCTCGACTTTCTTCAAATCGCCACTGATTACGATTCCATCGATGGGACTCTTGATGTCAAGATTTGCCATTCGGTGTTGAAGTAGCTCGCGTCGCAAGTCCACTCGCTTCATTTCGAGTCTGGCGCGCTGAGCTTCGGCGACTTGATTTTCCGCTAGTGTGGAATCATGCTCTTTTTTCGCGCGACTGAACTCGGCATCCAGGCCTGCTAACTCCCATTCGATTTCTCGACCATCCATTCTGGCCAGCAATTCATCCTTCTGGACGATGTCCCCAGGTTCGACAAAAGACTTCTGCAATACACCCTCGTACGGAGAAACGACATAGCGGCGCACAACCGGCTCTACCGTGCACTGGCAATTCATCTTGTAAGGCACCGGTATGCAGAGTGCGATCGCCAGCACGACTGCCGCGGAAACAATCAGCCGGCGCCGAGCAGTGCGGGCTCGACCAAGGATCGCGTTTGTCAAGCGGCCAGACCAACCGCGTTGTGACCGCTGGAGCAACCGCATTCTTGAGCCGATTGGCTGTGCCGACGCTCGAATGAAATTCAAACCAGACTCGTTCTCGCCGAATGTCGAATCGCCGATGAACAACCAAGCTCCAACGAGCTCTCCGTTGTCGTCGTGAAGCGGGGAACTCACCACGCAACCAGCCGCCATCGCCGATCGCAATTTATCATGCGCCAGCCCCGCTTGCCGCTGCGACTCGTCCTTGCACGGCCAGCACGTCACACAGTCTCGGACGACCGCCTCATCCAATGTGGACTCAATGAGTCGCACGATCTCCGACCGCTCATCAAACCTTGCCGCTCCGGACAGTGCGTGGAGTCGGCAATGCTGGCTTCCTTCGCCGCATAATCCCAGCGCGACCTCTTGACATCCCAAGTGTTCCTTCAGTTCATTGACAAGTCGAAAACAAGCGTCACGAATGTCCTCCGTTGCCTCGATGCCGGAAAGCAACTCCATCAAAGACGCCGTTGTCTCCGCTTCGAATTCAGCTCG
>JAGQPC010001146.1 GCA_020426925.1 Planctomycetales bacterium
CCCCTGCAAACCCTGACATGCACCCGAAAAATACGCGTCGCGAGAATTGATGTATCGGGATTTGTGCACAAACGGCTAGAATCCTCGAAAATCTGTTGAGGCCAACTGCGAACAATGTTCTGATAAATACGTAGTAGGTGAAGATGCTTCCAATCTTTTCAGGTTGCATCTGAATCGGGCAGCTGGTCACTGAGGGGAATTGGCCATGAATACTCAGTCCACTTCACTTTCGATTCTGATTTGCGTCAGCGTTGCATGTCAGTCCGTCAGCGGCCAGCTTACACGACCGGCCGGTGCACCCACCAAGGCCGAAGCGATGAAGATTCTGGACTACGGCGGTCCTCGCATCACACGAAACGGCAACGTGATTTTCACTTTTCCAAACTATGACATTTCTTCTGGCGGCGCGCCGGAATACGCTGGACAAGGAAACGGCGTGGCACGAGATCCTCAAACCAATCAACCTGTTGAAGTAGCTACGCGAGCGATTTACAAAAGTCCGAACGGCAGCTGGGACGGAGCGAACTTCGTTCTAAACCCGAATTACAACTATTCGTACGCAACAAACTTCTACCGCAATCGAATCATCCGTCCTCTGTCGAAGCCAACTGACGAATGCTGCGAATCAGTCTGGATTCCAGGATTGAAGTTCGCGAAGAGTGTCGAAGACGATCGCGAGAAAGCGACGGGTTTCCAGCCCGACATGACGATCGCAACTAAATCGCCGGAGACTTGGCAGCGAATGTACGAGTTGTCTCCAAAGTTCGTGTATGGTGTACCTCCAGTAACGACGCCTCAGTTCGGTGATTCGTTCAAGTTTCCACAGCGGCCTAAACCGTCAACAGAAAAATCCAGCGAGACGAAAACGTTGCTGTGGAACCTGGACCAAAGCAACAAGGCGACCAATTGGGATCGGCTGCAAAAGCAATCGACTAGGCGCGTTCGCAGGACAACCAGGCAAACTCTAAAGCGATCGACTAACGTACCTCAGCGATTGACGCCAGACTCCGCTAGCGAGCCGTCGGCGTTTCCACCAAAGCGTTAGTCACCGAGCGATGACTTCACGGCCAACGCCTATTTGCGTTTCTTTCGTGATGATTTCTTGCGCCGAGCCTTTAGCTTGGTGTCTCTTTGTTTTTTTCGACGCGCCAACTCCCATTTGTAGAATTGGGCAAACATGAATTCCAAGTAGCCATCCGTCTCTTCCCAAGCGCAAGAAAGCTCTTCGATACAGATCATGGCTTCTTCCACACTGCCGGCACTGTATGCATTTGGCATATACGGCGGATCGTCCGACTGCAATTCCTGCACAATGTGTTGGTTTGCTGTGAAGGCGTCTTGCATAGCTCGTTGCGCTTCTGTGGATTTTGCACCGAGCTGGCGGAACAGTACCAGCGAATTCATGTAGTACCAGAATGCAGACTCATCACGGTACTCTTGCAGTAGCTCAATCGCTTCCCCTTCGCGATTATGTGCAATCATCAGTGGGATGACTTCATAGCGGACGCCTTGGTTGTCGTTTGGATTCAGCCGCAGCATTTCCAAATACTGTTCGATCGCTTCGTTCGAATGACCAGCGGCATCTAGTGCCTCTGCTAATCCGTGGCATGAACGCATAAACGGTCGAGTTTGGGTCAGTCCCCAGAAATGGCCTGCATCCTCCTCAAGCATCGGTCCCAACTCTGCCTTGCCCGCATTCACTGCCTTTTGGAATGCCTCGACTCGCTGTTCAGGGCGTCGTGTCGATTCGGCCAGCAGCACGAGCGCGTCGACGTGATCGGGACACTCAGCAATCGCCTGTCGAGCCAATTGAATTCTGCGCCGCCCAAAGGATTCGATCGCTTGTTGGTAAAATCCCGCCGCCCGGTCTGACGGCGTATCCGTGGGATATTCGATTGCGTCGATTTGGCCGATGAACTTTGCATTTAGTAGTTCATTCAACTGGTCGATGTCGGTGATGCCTTCCTGTTGGTCGATGAAACTCTGTATACTCTGAAAGTGGCGCTCGTGCCCGCGTCGGTCTGGCATCATGCCTCGTCGCATCCACTCTTGACGGTCCGGTGGATTAACCAGATTAGGAATCGAAAACTTACAGCGTTTCGCTTTCCCATGGTGCTCGACGGCCTTCGTCCACGCACCCGAGTCAATCTCATCCTCGGTGGTTTCCGCGAGAGCCTGCAAAATGATGGTCGCATACGCCAATTCTTCAGGTGACGGGCGTCGCGGACCATTCTTAGAGAAACCGGCAAACGAAGGAAAGGCGTCGCCCGTTTCGAGGGGAAGATCGAGGTCTTTCCAGAACTGCGCATCCGGCGCGTTCATGTCAGCAATCGATTCGTAGCTAAGGTTCATCAGCGAAAGTTCGCGGGGATCCACTTCCTGCGCCATCATGTCGTAGTGGTCTTGCTCTTTAGCAAAGAATCCCAGACCGAACGTTTCCGATGCTGCGCCTAGCACTAATGCGAACCGCATCGATTTTGGTGGCTTGGGCGATTCGAACTTAATCAGGTCAATGTCGTCCAGAATGTTCCACAACTTGGCTCGATAAAAGGCTGCTGCGGCATCAGCAAACGCGCGGAACTGAGCTTCTGGGCAACCCGACTCCTCAAGCGGCGTCAGTTCAGACGCAGATCTGCCACCTCGAAAGGCGTCGAGCATATCATCGAGTGCTTCTTCCCATTCCGCCATTTTAGGCTCAAATGTGACTTCAACGTCCGTGCCTCGAGTCAGCTTTGTCAGCCTATCGGCAAATTCATTGTCATTGGATCGAATCTGTGCCGGGCAAAACGGAAACTCGTGAAGGTCTTGGAAGTCGACCAGAGCTTTCAGAAAACCATCGAACACCGCTTGCTGATCGCCGACGGGAACTATGAAGGGCTGGGCATTGATCAGCTCGGTGGAGGTTGACAGCAACAGTGACAGCATTATTGCTTCACTGGGATTGCGTAATATAAACAGAACATCGGTCATATCTAAA
>JAGQPC010000037.1 GCA_020426925.1 Planctomycetales bacterium
AATTTCTTGGACGATGGTCCTGGTTTTGACCTTGCTGCGATCAATATTCAACGCGGCCGTGACCACGGACTTCCCGACTTCAACACGATGCGAACCGCAATTGGTTTGGCGCCGCTGGACGATTTTTCAGAGCTAACGTCGGACGAAGAGCTCGCCCGAATGTTCGAAAAAGTCTACGGCAGTCCCGACAACGCGGATCCTTGGATGGCGATGATTGCCGAAGATCATCTACCGGGAACGATGACTGGCGAAACGATGTACGCTTATCTGGTTGATCAGTTTACGCGTGTGCGCGACGGCGACCGATTCTACTTTGAACACGCGCTCGATCCGGACCTAGCCGCGGAAATCAAAGCGACCAGGCTGTCGGATATTATCGAACGCAATACAGATCTCGATGTGCAAGACGAAGTGTTTTGGACTCGTGATACGCTTGTTTTCCGAAATGGTCTGGACAACGAATGGCTCATTCGAGACTTCGGTAAACATGGTGGAGCTGAAGTTGTGTTCTTTGGCGAACCTGGAATTCGAGACCCCGAGAACCGTGCAGAGACTGCTCCTGTTCAGCGTGACGAACCGATCAATGCGGTGATCGTTGCAGGCACAAACGAGGAAGGCGATGGGTTCTTCATTCCAAATGCTTTGGTGTCTTCGCCGCTCGCCGATCAAGGTGTCGACGAATTTATCATTACGGCCGACATCGACTTCTTCGAAGGGTATGGCCTCGGTGGAAATGACATTTGGCGATTTGAAAGTGACATCGATTCGATCTTTGCATCTGGCGACGAAGGCATGGATGTTTTGGCAGCCGAATCTCGATTGGGCGATGCTGAAATAGCTTTTACGGGCGGTGATGGCCGTGACCGGATTTCTGTTGATGCGGCAAACGCCGGTGTTATTGATGTGGACGGTGGAAATGGACGCGACGCGATTCGAGTGAATGCTCGGCACGCCGATGTCGTCATGGCGTCGGGAGGAGCTGGGCGAGACACGATAAGCGTTCGCATCGGTCGGGGAACTGATTTGGACGTTGACGGTGGTGCTGGTAGAGATCGAATTCGAGTCAATCGAGAGCGACCACGCCTGCTACGACGGCGACCCACGGACCAGATCCAAGCCGACTCGCAAGGAGTGCGGAATGACGGCCTTGCTGACCGACGCGGGACACGAGACGAGAATCCGCCCGTCGACCGGCCGAATGAGACTGCCCAACAAAGAATGCCTCGGCAGGGCCGAGGATTACGATCACGTGCGCGACTTGTCGACCTTGCCATAAGGGAGATCCTGTGAACGTTCCATTGGCTCACAGTTGGACAAGCAATTGCGTTTACTCCGCAGGCTTCCATCTTGTTTTCCGCATGCCAATCCGCAAGACTGCTGACTGGCACACATGACAATATGCAGGATTGAGGTTGGAAGCGAAATGTCGCGATCTTGGAGAGTTGCTGGAATCAACTTCGACCATTTTCACATGGGAGATTTGCTGCGTATGGTTTTTGACCATCCGGCCGCGGAGATCGTTGGCATCTGCGACGAGCAACCCGAGCGGATGAACGAGGCCATCGCGAACTTCTCGATTGATCGCGGCAACGTTTACAAAGACTATCGAAAATGTTTGGAGGACACTAATCCGGACTTGGTAATCTTGTGTCCGTCGACCGGTGGCCATGCTGAATGGACAGAACGTGTGGCACCATTCGGCGCCCACATTCTGATGGAAAAGCCATTTGCCGCGTCTCTGTCGGATGCGGACCGCATGATTGCAGCGGTGAACTCCACCGGGATACAGATGGCAATTAACTGGCCTTTACGTTGGTATGCGTCGCACGTGACGGCTTATCAAGCGGTTACCGACGGACGAATTGGCGATGTCGTTGAGGTGCACTTTTACGATGGAAACCGAGGGCCTCTTTGGCACGGCGCAGACAAGATCGAGCAAGAGCCGACTCCGGAACGAAAAGACGCCAGCTGGTTCTACAAAAAAGCAGAAGGAGGCGGTTCTTTGCTCGACTATTTGGGTTACGGAACGACTCTCGCTACTTGGTACAACGGCAACCGCAAACCGATTGAAGTGATGTGTATGGTCGACGAGCCCGCGGGCTTGGAAGTTGACGAGCACAGCATCACGGTAGCTCGCTACGCTGAAGGGCTTTCCAAATTCGAGACTCGATGGGGGACGTTTACCGATCCGTGGACGCATCAACCGCAGCCGAAATGCGGATTCGTGATCAAAGGGACCGAAGGCACGATCAGCAGCTACGATTACGACTCAACCGTTCGAATTCAGACTCGTGAAAACCCAGCAGGCGAAGACGTGTCCGCTGTCGAGCTTGCGTTTCCGAATTCGAATCCTGTCGAATACTTCTTGTCGAAACTGGAAACCGACGAGCCGATCGACGGACCGTTATCTGTGGAAGTTAGCCGCATCGGGCAGCAAATCGTTGACACCGCATATCAAAGCGCGGTCGAAAAACGGGCCTTGCCACTTGTTGGCGAGTAAAGAAGATGCCACGCGACCAACTCAAACTCGCTCGAATATTTTGAGGACCAAAATGAATCAATCTGCCGACGGCAAATATGGAAAGAGCGTGCTAGCCGAGGAAAAAACAATCGCGGCGCCCCAGGTCGATTACCTGCCACCTGTTCCGACGACCTATCGTCCCAAAATCGGCTTGATCGGAGCCGGTGGAATCACCGAACATCATCTGCTTGCGTATCAGAAAATCGGACTGGATGTCGTTGCGATTTGTGACATAGATATCGAACGAGCTAAACAGCGTCGAGAACAGTTTTATCCGAACGCGGAGGTCAGCGCTGACTTTCGCGACGTGATCTCACGCGATGATATCGAAGTCGTCGACATCGCGACGCACCCAAATGAACGAGTCGAAATCATTCGAGCGGCTATCGAGTCCAAAAAACATGTGCTCAGCCAAAAGCCATTCGTCGTCGATGTCGCACTCGGACGAGAGCTTGTTGAACTTGCCGATCAGCACAACGTGAAGCTCGCCATCAACCAGAACGGACGATGGGCTCCTCATTTTGCGTACTTGGCGAAAGCGGTACACGCTGGCGTGATCGGCGAACTGTCGTCGATCGACTTTGTGTTGCACTGGGACCACACTTGGACGGCGGGAACGCCATTTGAAGAAATTCACCATCTGTTGTTATATGACTTTGCAATCCATTGGTTTGACATTTCGATAGCGATGCTGGGTGACATTCGAGTCAACTCTGTTTACGCGTCCGTGGCCCGAACGTCGTACCAATCGGTTAAACCGCCGTTTCTGGCGCAAGTGGTTATCAACTGCGGCACTGATGCGTCGAACAGCGTTCAAGTTCGCTTGTGCTTTAATGCGCACGTGAAATACGGGCAAGAAGATCGCACGATCGTCGCCGGCAGCAAAGGTACGATGCGTGCGAGCGGTCCTGAATTAAATGACCAAGAGGTTGACGTTTGGACAGCGGACGGTCATGCTCGACCAACGCTGGAAGGGTGTTGGTTCGACAATGGATTCCGAGGCACGATGGGTGAGTTGTTGTGCGCCATTGAAAATGACCGTCAGCCATGGAACAACGCCAAACAAAATTTAAGAAGTTTGGAGCTGTGCTTTGCTGCGATCAAAAGTGCAGACGAAAACAAGATTGTCGAGATTGCCCACTGATCGAACAGTGGCCTATTGGCCGAATGTGGTGCCACTGAGTTCGCTGTCGATGTCGCCCCACAAGCCGCCGGTTTCGGCGCCAACTGTTCCGATCGCGCCAATCACGGCCATTAATATCAAGGCCAGAAGGACGGCGTATTCGACGGCAGTTGCACCGTCTTCCGAAAATAGGAAATACTTAAAATTTCGAAGCATGCTGTTCACCAATCGTCGGTTGGCGGGCTCTCTTACTTCGTAAAGACTAGCTCAAAAACGCTTCCGAGGATTGAACAGGCTACAATGGACGTGGATTCCCTTTCTGGACCCAATCGCTACGACCAGTACAACGCAGGCAAGCGTCCGGTGTGGGAGTGTTTTTTCTTGGGGTTCAAGCGAACTTAGACCGTTCGGCAGCTCGACGTGTTCCTGAAAATGGACAAGCAGAAGATTCCTGATTCGGATGTTGGCGGCAAGTCCATGTTGACGGGAGGACTGGACCTCCCTCGGTATTCGCTGCGCTCGTTTCTAGTCGCGATCGCTGTTGTCGGCGTTTGCTGTGGGTTGCTAGTTAACCTGCCGCCGGTAGTAGTTGGAACGATTCTTTTCGGTGCAACGCTGGTGGCGCTCCACGTCGTCGGCAACGTGCTTGGTATGCGACTCAAAGATGGGAAGCGAATCGCCTCAAGCAAGGTTGAATTGGAAACGCCTACTTGCGAGCGTGCGCTCATTGCAGCGTCACGGGATTCGACTCAGCACGCGGTTCCAGCGACTCGGTTGAGTCAGCGTCATTCGCTCGGATGGCCCATGGTGTTGGTGACCGGAGTTGGTGTTATCGCGAGCGCCTACGGATCGTATTGCGGAATGCACTACCTTTACGGCGATAACTTGAAGTCTGGAGCGGTTGCCATTGGCGTCGTCGCCGCTTCCGTTTTAGGCGGATTCTGGTCGTTTGGAACTTGGAGTTTAACGCAGGTGTTTCTTACAGCCTGGTGGGATGCTCACTCGTCGGCGAGCAACGACCGCAGGAAACCAGGATGAGCTTGAAGGGAGACATGTTCAGCCACCGGATACTAGCTCATGTAAAGAAGCACCGCTGCAACAATCACAAAGCACGTAACGATTCGCCAGTCCAAAGCCGCTGGAAAGTCTTGTACTACATCGTTTGTTGGTGGTGCGATCTGGTCCAATGCGGTTCCCATCGATTCTGAAGCGGCAATTTGCGCGTCCGTGGCCATAGACGTTTCCAGTAAATATCCATCTGCTCAATTATCGAATAATCTATGCCACAACGATAACGCCGCCAGGTGATG
>JAGQPC010001147.1 GCA_020426925.1 Planctomycetales bacterium
CATTTCCAGGAAAGGGGTTTAAGGCATCGCAAGCCGGGCGATAATCGAAGTACGCGCTTGCGGCGACGACGGTTCGCGGTTCGGCGCGTGTTTCTAGGACGACCCGGAGCATCGAGCGTATGAAAGTTGCCAGCAGCAGACTTACTAGTTTCGTTATTTGGGCGTTATTGGGTTCTGTTGGTTGGTGCCAGGTTGATGAGGATTTCGAAGCGTACCCACTTGGTAACATCGACGGACAAGGATTGTGGGTTGATTTCGGTGGCGTCAATCTGACGGAAGTAAGTAATGACTTTGCTCATTCGGGCGACCATTCGATGAAGATGTCGCTCAGCGATTTGGATCCGAATCCCGAAAGCATCGTTGGTTACGGATCGGATGTCTTCATCGACATGGAAGGGCGCGTTCGAGGCGGCGAGTACGTGATTTCTTATTGGACGTACTTGCCGAGCGATTTCAACGGTGCGAACTACGCCTACTTTTCTGAAGGCTCGGTCGGAGCTGGCAACTTTGATTATGGTACTCAACTAGTTGCGTCCGGCGATATCGACAGCTTTCTCTATTTTGTCGGTGGGCAAGCGTTTGGAATTCCGCTCATTCGCGATCAATGGGTCGAAGCTCGCCAGCTGATTGATCTGGACGAAAACACCGTTCGCATTACGTATGGCGGCGACCTGCTTTTTGACGGATTATGGGATCCTGATCCGCTGACTCGTGACGACGTTCCACAGTTTTGGGGTGTTAACTTCTGGGTTCAGGACGTCAAAGAAGGCGAAGTGCCAACCGGCGCGATGTACATCGACGATGTCTATTTCGGCACGGTTCCAGTGCCAGAACCTGCTGCAAGCACGGCGATGTTGTTACTGGCCTGCTTGACCTTCGGGCGACGCTCAGTTCGGCGTCGGTAACTTAAACCCAATATCGTGTATGGTCACCTCGCCGAGAAACTCCTTCGCGGCTTCTGAGCAAAACCCTGTCTTGCGAGCGACGAGCGTCGTCGTGAAATCGGGGCGAAATGTCGGTGTTGACGGCTCGCCTGTATCGCAATCGAGTCCGCTGGGAATGTCGATCGCAAGACGCTTGGCTGACGCCGCGTTGGCGATCTCGATGAGCCGAGCAAAATGAGCTCGAGGCGCACCTGTAGCGCCGGTTCCTAGCAGCGCGTCCACGATCAACACCGCGCTATCGCACAATTGCACGATGTCCGCTTCGTTCGATTCAAGTCCGGAGTATGTCACTTCGCGAAGGCCAAGTCTCTCGTTGATTTGATAATTCGCGGCCGCATCGCCGGTCAACTTTGAACTGGGCACGGCATTCACAGTGGTGACATCATATCCTCGCAGATCCAAATGGCGAGCAACAACGTGTCCGTCGCCGCCGTTGTTTCCCGCACCGCACATGATGACGACAGGCCCTGCAAGGTTGAGCTCGCAAATGCGGTCCGTGATCGCTCGACCTGCGTTCTCCATCAGGACGATTCCAGGAATCCCGAACTGCTCGATGGCAACGCGATCGACTTCGCGAACTTGCGATCGGCTGAGTGTCATTGTTTCGTTTTCTGTCATGACGATTCGAAAATGTTTTGACCTGTACTACACGATAATCGAAGTCACAACGTTTCCGCTGACGTCGGTCAAACGAAAATCTCTTCCCGCGTAGCGATACGTCAGCCGCTGATGATCGATACCCATCAGGTGCAGGATCGTGGCGTGGTAGTCGTGGACGTGGACCGGATCTTCAACGACGTCGATCCCGTATTCGTCGCTTTTGCCGTAGGCCATACCGCCTCGAACTCCGGCGCCCGCTAACAAGCAGGTGAAAGCGCGGTGCCAGTGGTTACGCCCTTTGCCAGGGTCGAAAGGGGTCCGCCCAAATTCGGTGCAGATAACGACGAGCGTTTCGTCGAATAGGCCTCGTTGTTTGAGATCCGACAGCAACACTGACAACGCTCGATCGACTCGACGAGCTTTGGGGCGATGAGCCTGCATGTCGCCGTGCGAATCCCAGTTGTCGCTGGCTCCGCTATCGATGATTTCCACAACGCGGACGCCAGCTTCGACCATTCGCCGACCGACGAGGCATTGCCAGGCAAAGCTGTTTTTGTCATTGGGACCAACGCCATAGGAGTCCAGCGTGTGACGCGTTTCACCCGACACGTCAAATACTTCGGGGGCAGATCTCATCATCCCTCGCGCTGTCTTGAAGCTGTTGCTGCGAGCGACAAGCCCCAAATCGTGCAGACGGGCGTCAGAGTAGGTTCTGTTTAAGTCGTCAAGCAGCTGAGCCTCGATAGCACGCAGCGTAGTGTCCTCGACCGTTGGCGTCAGATTAGCGATCGGCGTTTCGCCTGGAATGATTCGTTCGCCTTGGTGGACGGGCGGTAGGAAGTTGGAATCCCAAAGTTGCGATCCGCCGTAGGGCAAATGTTCGCACAGTACGACGTAGGGCGGCAGATTGACGTTTTCGGTTCCCAAACCGAAGCTCAACCATGAACCCAAACTTGGCAGCGGAACTGTTGCCGAGCCCGTGTGCATCGCGAGCGACGCCTGGAAGTGCTCAACGATGTCGGTGTGCAGTGATCGGATCACGCACAGTTCGTCAGCCATCGATCCCAAATGCGGAAACAGCTCGCTGATGCGCAGTCCACTTTCGCCGTAGGACTTGAACGAAAACGGTGAAGCCTGCAGCGGCTGCTGGGAGATACCTCGCAAGTTGAACGCTTCGACCACTTTTCCGTGGTCTCGTGTGAGCTGCGGTTTTTCGTCGAATGTGTCGACATGCGAGACACCCCCGGTCAGAAAGATTTTCAGCAGTCGTTTCGCCCGCGGTCTGAAATGAGGACCGGACGGCGCGATTGGACGGAGTTTGTCTTTCGCATACAAGTTGGTCGGCGACAGCAGCGACGTCAGTCCGGTTGCCGCGCCTACACGAATCGCGTTACGTCTCGAGAATCCGTGTTTCGACATGGAAAGTCTCCGATCATTCAACGTAAAACGTTTCGTGTGATGATAGCAGAGATCGACATAACGCGTTTAAAGCTGACTCTTCGTCACTAGACGAAGAGTAGTATGCGAGAAAGGTTTCTACTTTTTTGATTTCGGCGCGAGTCGGCTCTCGCTGGTAGACCAGCTGGTACGCAAGTGAAATCCGATCACGAGGCTCAGATTCCAGAAGTCGGTTAGCAAAAGCCGTCGCGTATTCTTGCATTTGCGGGTCGTTCATCAGAAACAGTGCTTGCGAAGGCACGATGGATGATCTTCTCAAATCGGTCGTCACGTTCGTGTTGGGGCCATCGAACAGAGACAAAAACGGATGGCGCTGCAGACGCGTTGTCATCAGGTAGACGCTGCGATGGTTGCTGGGATAAAAGTCGCGGAATTGCGAATGTTGCGTGTACGTCCATTCCGTGATTGGCGGGAACGGATGCTCGTAGGGACGTGCCATGTCGAGCTGTCCGCTGATTGCGAGCAAGGAATCTCGAATCGATTCCGCATCTAAACGATGCCGATTAAACCGCCAAATGTAGTTCGCTCCTGGATCGATCGACGCATTGTGTTCGTCGTGTTGACTGGATAATCGATAGCTTCGTGACGTGAGGATCAGGCGGTGCAAGTGTTTGATGCTCCAGCCATTTCGGACGAATTCTGTTGCTAACCAGTCGAGCAGTTCTGGATGGGTCGGCTTGGCGCCACGAGTCCCAAAGTTTGATGGCGTGGCCACGATCCCTTGGCCGAAATGATGCTGCCAGATCCGGTTCACCAT
>JAGQPC010001148.1 GCA_020426925.1 Planctomycetales bacterium
CTTGCGGTAGCTTCTTCTTCAATTCGATTTGCTTGCCCAACTCACCAACCGTGCCACTTGCCCCGCGAAGTGAAACACGCCTTACGAAAAACATAGATCGCACAGTCGGTGACAAATAAATGTCACAACGGAATTCCGATTGTTTCGAATTGCAGATTGTTTCTACGGAGGATTACGGCTCGATTTCGGATTTGTGGGCAAGTTAAACGAAACACGAACGATTAGATTTGATTCCTGCCTCACGCCGTTCGCCAAGGTGTGGTTGCTACGTTCGTACATGATGCTCACGCGACACATCGCTCTAATGACTTCGTGCCGTGGTTATGCGATCCAATCTTGGCCGACGTGCCGCGCACCGCCGCGAGCGGTTCACTAAACCTGCTGTGGCAAGCCGAATTTACTGCGGCAGGTCGCGCCCAACGAAGACGCGAGTGGCACTAACGCTGGCTGACTCAATAGATCGAGCGCCGCAACACGATACGCTTCAGCAAGCGTCGGGAAATTGAAAATCGTCGAAGCAAGCTCCTCAACGGTCATTTCTGCTGCCATCGCAAGTTGCCCGACGTGAATCAGTTCTGTAGCCCCGTCGCCAACAATTTGCACGCCGCGAATTCGGTGTTCCGTCGGGTCGGCTACGATCTTCAGCAGCCCACCGGACGTCGCCATGATACAACCTCGTGCCAATCTCGCTAAATCCGACCTGCCTACGAGCACGTCGTCGTACTCCTTGCGAACACCGTTTTCATCTAGGCCGACCGAAGCAATCTCAGGAATCGTGTAGATGCCCATCGGTGTTGGAGTTTCGCGAGTAATGCACTTTCTCTGCAGTGCGTGATTTGCAGCTCGACGACCTTGCTCCATCGAAGCCGACGCCAATGCTGGTGGACCAATCGCATCGCCAACTGCATATACCCACGGGACGTCTGTCTGGAACCACTCGTTGACATTCAGCACGCCGCGGTCCGTCGTGGCCAGATTAATTTTATCGAGTGCCAGCCCATCCACATTTGCGACTCGGCCTTGCGCGATGAGTGCTTTGTCGCTGGTGATCTCCGTGCCACAGGATAGCTCGGCGACAACCGAACAAACTCCGTCCCATTGAATACTCACGTCCTTGCAGTTTCCGATAAACCTTCCGCCGTCTCGTTCGAACTGTTGCACGAACCCTTCGACGACTTCATGGTCGAGAAATCCAAGTGGGGTCGGATAGCGATCAATCATGGTGACGCGGACGCCAAGGTTGGCATACGTCGCCGCGTATTCGCACGCGATCACTCCGCCACCAAGCACAATCACGGACTGAGGCAAATAGCTCATTGCGAGAATTGAATCGCTGTCCAGAATATTCTCGTGGTCGACATCGATCTCTGGTGGATTCCGCGGTCGCGATCCTGTTGCTATGACAACGGTCCCGCCAGTGACGATTCGTTTTTGGCCGGAGTGCGATTCAATCGAAACCTCGTGCGGGCCAACAAATGACGCGAGACCGTGGGCTCGTTCGATTTTTGCCGACTCCAAGTACTGCAGCATAGTGTTTTGATGGGCGTCAACGACATCATTTAGACGCGTCATCAAACTAGCCACCTGCAGGTTCTCGTCGTGTGCGATGTCGTAGACTCCACCGTTGCGTCGCTTAAAAGAAGTCAACGTCACGGCCGTTTCGCGCAGAGTTTTACTGGGAATCGTGCCGTACTGAACGCACGCTCCGCCAACCTTCGGCTCGCGTTCGATCACTAGCACGCGGGCATCGTCGTCGGCCGCCGTCAACGCGGCATTTAGTCCAGCAGGACCACCACCGATGACAATCATGTCGTAATCATAATCGCTCATAGTCTTACGAGGCCTCCCCGATTAACTCGCGAGCATCATCCTCTTTGCGGAGGATTTCTGCGATCTGTTCTTGATATAGATTAAGCAGTTGCGTGACTTCCAACTGACAAATTTCTTCGGCGGCAAGCGGTGTTTCTGCGAACAAGTTTTCAGAAAGAACGCTCGCCAGAATTAGGGTCTGCGTTTCTTGGGAAGCGTCTTGGATCGCAGACGAGCCAAGCTCACTGATTTGCTGCCCTAACCTGTCCGGGAGATTCCACGCGGTGATCACTCCGTGCGCCACATCAAATCGACGTTCATTCACTTTCCCGAGGACAGTCGGTCGGTCGAATGCGATATCATTTTCGGTTTCGTAATCGGAAATCGCCTGCAACAAAACGGGCGTTCCAATATCATGCAACAGCCCCGACAGAAATCCGTCCTCTACGTTTCTACGTCGAACGCGAGAAATCTCTTGCCCAAAGACAGCAGCGCCTAATGATCTTTTGAACGACTCTCGAACCTCGTTTTCGTATCTTGGCACGCTGAAGACTCGCGTCTTGCATGAAACAATCAACGCAATTTCTCGAATGCGATTGATGCCGAGTCGCGCGATCGCTTGCTGCAAGGAAACGATTTCTGTGCCACACCCGTACATTGAAGAGTTGGACACCTTTAGTAGATGGGCCGCCATCGACGGATCACGCTTAATGCAGTTTGCGATTTGCAGCGGTGTTGCATCAATATCGTTGCAGATCGAAATCACTTGAGCAGCAGCTTCCGGCAACAGCGGCACTTCATACTTTCCGGACCGTACCAGATCGTCGATTACGTCCAGCGTATCCGAACAGCTCGCTTTTTCGACTTGCGTCTGATTTGACATCGAATGACTCCCCCAGTAGCAATCTTTATGTTGTCATCGAATATCAACGGTTGATTCCGAGGTTGATTCCGACGCTGTTTCAACATGAAAGATTAGGATCGACTTGCGCAGGTGACGATTGCTGGCGACAAAAATTCTGGGAATTTCCGGCCGCCGAACTTTCACAGTCGAAATCGCAAAGAAAATGGCAAGTCGCCACTAATGCAACCGATTCCAAACTGCTAGTGCGCAGTTGACACAGAGTGAAACGCCGAATGATGTGGATAACCGCTGTTGCGCTCTTACGGTGTGAGGTTTGTCGCAAGTTATAGATACCGAGCGGCGTGGAGCCGAATCTAAGTGCGTTAAATGAGCCGCAGATAGCTCGTCCGTTTCTTCGCGAAACTAAACTGCAACCTACAATCTTGGGACTACTTACCAATCACTATTCCGCCACTTCGCTAAAAGAAAACTGTCGTGACTGAAGGCGTTCTGCATAAAGTTGAAGACAAGCGGCGGCTGGGCAAGAAGATTGCTGAACGCCTTCGCAAGTCGCCCGAAGTGCGGCCATTCCCAGCCGTGATCACTCAGGTACTGGCAGCTTGTAACGACCCAAACGCAAACAGCAAAAAATTTGAATCGATCATCGAGTGCGATCCAGCACTTGCAGGAAAGACGCTTCGGTTTGCGAACAGTCCACTGTTTTGCCCCACCGTAGAAGTCAAAAGCATTGCTCAAGCAGTTTCGCTGCTAGGCCTGCGAAAACTGCGATCGTTGGCGATGTCCGTTGCCGGCGCTTCGATGTTCTCCAGTGGAGACCGTGCTAAAAACCAAAGGCAGCGTCTGTGGAATCACTCGGTAGGATGCGCTGTCGTGGCTCGAAACGTCGCTGGCTACGTCCCAGGCGTTGATCCAGACCCGGCCTTCCTAGCAGGCATTTTCCACGACGTTGGAAAACTGTTGTTTTATGATGAAATCCCTGACGAGTACGCGGCCATAGACGATGCGTTCAGCGGAACTCGACTGATCGAAGAAGAGCAGTTTGTGCTGGGAACAACGCATGAGATTGTTGGGCATACTTCGGCAGAATGCTGGGATCTGCCGGATGAGATTCAAAGTGCAATCGGATGGCATCACTGCCCAGACGTCGTCAAATCGTGCCAGAAGTTTACACAAGCTATCAATATTGCTGATCGATTGGCGCACCACTGGGGAATCGGTTCCGATGCTAAGCCTGAAGAACACCAGCTGGACCAAATTGCACATGGGCTCGGCGTAACGACGAGCCAACTCGAGTCCATCGAAACCGAATCGCGTCGATCGTTCGACGAAACCATGGCCGTGGCTCGCTAAAGATTTCTAAAAGCACGCAGGCAGATTACGACGGACTGCTACCGCACTTCCGTCCCGTCGCACTAGCACTCCACTAGCACCGACCTGACAATTTCGCAAAGCTGCCGACCATCGAAAGGCTTCAGCAGACAAGCCACGGCGCGTGCGTGCTTTGCCCGTTGGCTTTCCTCTTGATTCACATGGCCGCTGATAAACACGATCGGAAGGTCAATGTTCTGCTCTTCGAGTTCTGCCTGAAGCTCCAAGCCGCTCATGCCCGGCAACCGCATATCAAGCACCAAGCAGCCTTTGCGGCTCGGGTCGAATGCAGCTAGGAACTCCTCGGCGGACCCGTATGTTTCAGCCTGCAGACCCACGGAAGACAATAGTACTTTGATTGACGACGCAGATGCCTCGTTGTCATCAACGATAAAAACTACTCCTTCATGCGACATTATGCGTGCCTCCCGTGGTTATGTCTGCAGCAGGGAGATCGATGTGAAACGATGTTCCCGTGGTCGCTTCTGGATCGAACGCAAGACGCCCGCCGTGGTCTTCAATGATCGACTTGCTGATGGCCAACCCAATGCCCATGCCGTTTGATTTAGTTGTAAAAAAAGCATCGAACACTTTGTTCACGCACAACGGGTCTATGCCTGGCCCGTTGTCCGCCACAATAAGTTGAACAGTGTTGCCGTGTTTGTGGACACTAATGCTGATCTTCGCATTCGCTTCGTCTTTTACAGCGTCGCAAGCGTTCTGAAGCAAGTTTACAACCACCTGCTGAAGTTCCAGCGGATTTCCGAAGACCAGTGTCTCCGTGTCGGGCAAACGACTGTCGACGAAAACGGAGATATGACGAATTTCACACTCCAGCAGCGCAAGTGAGTCTCGGACGATATCATTCAAATCAGTCCACTTCTTGTCGTCGCCTTTCTTCACGAAGTTCCGCAGCCTCTGAATGATCTCGCCGCATGACACAGCCTGCTCATTGATGCGTTCCAGCCAGCCAAGTACATTTGCGTCGCAGTTGCCAGATGTTTCGATCGAGTTCTTTGTGGCCAGAGCGTAGTTCGCGATCGCCGACAGTGGCTGGTTGATTTCGTGCGCGATGCCTGCCACCATTTCGCCCATCATCGACAGGCGAGAAACATGAGCCAGCTGCGACTCCTTTTGATGCAGTTGCTCTTCGGCTAGTTTTCGGTCGTTCACGTCGACGCTCGCTGCCAACACGGCCGGTTCACCTTCGAATTCAATCAACTGAGCAGAGAAATCGACCCATCGCTCGCGGCCACTTTTTGTGACAATCTTGATTTCGTAATGAGTCGGCACCGGTTCACCTTTGATGCGACGACGATGACGCCCAACGACCAGGTCTCTATAGTCTGGGTGGACTATGCCCTGCACATGCATACCCAACAATTCGTCAGATGAATAACCGGTGATCGCGGTAAGCATCGAATTGCAGTACACAATTTTTTCAGCGCGAGCGATTAAAACGATCGCTGGACTCTTCTCGGTAAGCACGCGAAACTTCTCTTCGCTTTCTCGTAGCGCCGTCAGGCTGGCGACTGCTTCGGCATGTGCCTGGCGAGAGTGGTGAAAAAGCATGCCCAACGACAAAGGCATCAGGATTCCGCCAATTAAGACAATGCCGCCGATCCATGGAATCACTGCGGCTCGAAAACCGGCGTCCACCGTCGTCACTGGAATGTGAACGGCGACGAGAGAGTCCAGCATCGATTCGTAGTGATAACCCACCAGCTGAGAAATGCCTCGAGCGTTGATATTCCGGCCGCTCCAACTTTCGTGCGACTTCAGCAGCTGCAAAACGGTTTGACTGTTTTCTTCGGAAACTACAATATTACTAACGTCCGTACCTTGCATCTGCGGCTTTGCCGTATGCAAGTCGAGTTTTCCCTCCGGCCCAATGACACAAAGATATGCGTCGTCGTATGGCACGACCGTCCGCGACCATTTGTCCGATATACGTTCAAGAACGCTTTCCCTATCGACCGCTTCCGATTCTGGGAGTTCTTCGAACGCAACATTGCAGACAGTTCGCCCCAGCGCAAGATTCGCGTCCGCAACCGTTTTGCGAATCGCATCGCGACTATGTTCGTACGCTTGATACGAAACGGCAAACGTTCCAAGAATCGCAACAAAACCAATCGCGAGCGCCGAAAGAACAGACACTCCGCGAATTCGCTGGTGATCACCGCGGCCAATAACGCGCCGCATCCCCAGTCCTTCGAGGCTAAGGACGACCAGGAATGCCATCAGGCTGACCATCAGCCCCGGCAATTCGTCCAATCTGGCTGTAATGTCGAACGAGATTTCCGTGCCAGACGAAA
>JAGQPC010001149.1 GCA_020426925.1 Planctomycetales bacterium
GCTTTGGATTTACTATGTGAGTCTCGAAATTGAGCAAGCTCCGTCCGAGAAGAGGGACGATATCACTATTCGCAGGCTCGGAGAATGTCCGGCATCTGAGCGTGACAAGGTGAGGAAGAAATTGGAACAAGCAGATCAACGACGTTGGCCAACAGTTGATTTCGAAGATGCGGACATGGAAGTCGCACCCATTAACGAAAGCGTGTTTCTAGACTGTTTGAACCAAATGGGTTTTGATCAAATCGCAAGGGTTGGTCAGGGCGGGATGGGTGTTGTTTATAAGGCAAGGAATATCAAACTGGAAATTGTCGAGGCGCTAAAATTCAATTATCGGGTCTGCAACATCAAGGGTGAGGCCAAAGCTATGGCTCGATTTGATAGTCCCTACGTCGCCTCTGTCTATGACACAATGGATATTGAGGGAACACCTATAATTCGCATGCAACTCATTGATGGCGAGCCATTAGCGAAGAAAGTCAACGGTGCGCTTGATGCCAAGGCTGCCGTAACATACTTGATAGGAATTGCAAAAGGAATTCAGGCGATCCACGAAGCAGGATTTATTCATCGAGACCTCAAGCCATCCAACGTAATGGTTAACAACGAAAACCAACCGGTGATTATTGATTTTGGATTAGCTCAAGTCCCGCTAGGTGAAACCGAAGATGCAATCGTCGGAACTGCGCCGTACATGTCACCCGAACACGCTCGCGGAGAAGGCATGTGTAAACAAAGCGACATATACGGCCTTGGCGTAATCCTGTTTGAACTCCTAACTGGAAAACCGCCATTTCACGGGGAGAATCTCTTATCGGTAATTCAAAAGGTTCAAAATGAGGATCCGGATTATCCTGACGAACTTCATCCCGATTTGCGTGCGATCTGCGAAACATGCATGGCCAAGGACTGGAAGGGAAGGTATCAAGATACTTCTGCCCTAATTCGTGATCTTGTGCAGTTCCAAAAAGGATGTCCCGTTTCCGTTCGAAATCCCGGAGTATATGGGCACGTTAAATATTGGATCGGCAGACAATTGCAGCCGGAAAACCGCGTGCGGACGTTTGTTATTTCCGTTCTTTCATTTGTTGTGCTTACTGTATTGGTCATCGGGAAACGCGAGCTAGTTTTAAGTATTGAAAATCGCTTCTACGATTTACTTTCCAAGACGCGATTAGACCGGAAAGATGTTGAACAAGCGCTCACGCTTACAGTTGAATCGACGAAACTTATTGATGAAAAGCCGGTTCGAAGTTTGCGTCTGGCAATCGAAGCTGTGGAAGCCACCACAAAATACGGCAAGCCAGTTGTCGCCAAGGCTGAAGAATCTTTGCGACGATCAATGTCCCAGGTCGACGGCATTGGATTAACTGGAAGGCCAATCGGTACGGTTGGCCGAAATGTGTTGTTGGCGGCGTACCGCCTACCAACAAGGTACTTTGCTCCTGGTGACCTTAAGTTTGAATCTGTTAATCTGACTACTGGCAGAACTACATCCGTAGATTTACACCTAAGCGGTGTTCGTGATTTCACACTATGCGGCAACGGCCATTGGCTGGTGGCTGCACAAAATAACCAGTTTCGTGTTTGGCGAATCAAAAATAACGATGGACAAATCACGACAAATCGCCAGACTGTCGCTGATAGCGGATCTCAAGTAATTACCCAAATCGTGGCTAGTTCAAATGGAAACTGGTTAGCCGTCCAAGGTAGAGGGGAGAATTCTACAAACACGGTCGATCTTTGGAGAGTTGACAGTTCACTACAAAGAGTCCATCGATTGACGTTTCCTGAAGAGACAAAGTGTGTCTTTAGTCCTAAAGGAAACTGGCTTGTCACGTGCCCAGTCAACACAGCATTTCTTAATTCACGGTCACTTGATCGTAATTCGCCACGAAATCCAGAACACTCAACTGGCGCAATCTGGCATCTAAAACAAGAGGGAGTTCACAAATGGGCGACCGCTGACATTCGCGGACGTGATCCAGTTGCGGTTTTTTGTAGTGATGAGGAATGGGTTGCATTGTCAGGCGATCACGAATCAATTCAAGTGCACAGTCTCACAGACGAAGCCACGATGATCGCTCTTAAGAGCAAGGAGGATTCCCGGTGCGAACCAATTGGATTTAGTATCGGCAGTCGTTGGCTAATAACTTCCGACCTAAAATTCTGGGAACTCGATACTTTGCCCACGACGGAGCCGACAACCGTAGACGCACTGAAACAATTTAAGGCATTGAAAGGGGATGTTGGAACACCAATATTGGATAAAAACGGACAATGGCTCGTTGCCGGTGGTGGACAAAAAATATGGATTTGGAATCTATCGAGTGAACAGCCATGGCAGTCCCCAATAGCTGTCGAGGCAAACAGGTGCGCCCCAATTCGATTTATTCGAAATGGCACTCTCCTTATTGCTGGAGATCATGGGGAAAAAGGAAGACTTCGGGTTTTCCCAATGCACCGTTTTTCGCACTGGGAATGGAAGGACTTAATGAAATATCATCCAAACGAACTAGCCCACATCTTAAGGGTAGCAAAATTCCGATGCCATGTACATACGTGAGTCGACTGCAATCTTTGCCGACAGGGCATGTGGCTAGCTACGATTCAGAAAGCGGGTGGCGCGTTTGGGATCCATCGAAACCGTTCGATAGCCGCCACATCGGAATCAGTACAGACAGAAATGTTCTTGCATCTGTTCGATACGAATCGGGACATCAATCAGCGCTTGAAATTCACACGATTGATAAGGGCACAACGGAACTGCGTACGTTACCCGATTCACTTCGGGATGAACACATAATTTGGGACGGTTCTAATTCGGATGGACAATTAATCTTAGGATGGGTTCCAGGTTCGTACAACAGGGAAGGAAAGGTTGTACTCTGGGATTTACAGAACGACCAGGCCGCTAAAAGCGTTAGGACTCTGAATAGGTCGCTTTCTGGAGAATTAAAAATGGACCAGTTAGGGAATTGGCTACTCGCGGCAGGAAACTTGTACCGACTCGATAGCCAACACTCTATTGTAGATCATTTTCAAATGCCAGATGTGCGCCAGAGTGATCTAAGTTCTGATGGTGAATACGTTGGGTTCGCTCAATATCTCAACGTGTTTGTCGGACGATCGTCACACTTACACGCTCATTCGACTCATAGATGGCTGATGACGACAGAACTAAAAGAAGCTGAAATAAAGTTTAGCCATGATAGTCGC
>JAGQPC010001150.1 GCA_020426925.1 Planctomycetales bacterium
GACGACGACGGCGACGAGCGGTATGGAGATTCTCCCGGCTTAGATGAGGCGTTCGTTCCGTACGACTACATGACCGCCGGACTGCTGGTCGACGACGAAATCGGAAGGTGCTGCGAGGAAATCCCCAAAGGAGTCTCCGTCACGTTCTTTATGGATTGCTGCCACAGCGGCACGAACACTCGATTCTTTATCGCAGGGAGCGACGTCCAAGAGAACGGCGTGAAGGCTCGCTATCTGCCGCCGTCGAAAGACATGATTGCCGCGCATCGCAAGGCTCGAGCGAGTCGAGGTCTCTCTAGAGGCGTCTCGGCTTACAAAGGCAAGTCAGAGATTCTGTTCTCAGCTTGCTTGTCGACTCAGGTTGCTTACGAAACGAACGGCCAAGGCGATTTCACGCGTCACTCGATGGATGTCCTCGCACAAACGAATGGACAACTCACATGCCGTGATTTCGTTGATGAAGTATCCAGGCGTTTTGGCGCTCGTCGACGACAGACTCCAGACTTGGTGTGTGACGAATCGCTGGAAGACACGGCTTTGCTGGCGCCGCGAGGCCAGGTAGACACGTCGGGTCCGCCGGCTGGCGACGATTCCAAGTCGGACCGCGATGGCAACCTGCGTGACGTCCTGTTAGAGATTCGACGTCTGTTGGAAAACGTGTAGTGGACTTGCAATTACGTCACACTTCGAGCGTAAGAATTTCCTGTGGCTGGACAAGACAACCAAATTGAAATTGGGCCGGCGGTAGCTCGTGCTCACCGAGCGCAGATGTACAGGCGGCAAACCGATGATCCGGTCCACCGCATGCTGTGGATCTATTCGCTCGACCCGGCTGAATCGCGGCTTTCGGGTGCTCGCGTCAAAGTTCCCGTTCCGTATGAGCCGCTAGATCCCGGCCCGACAGGCAGCCTTTTCAAGGTCGTTGGGTACGACAGCGATTCGCAGACGACGTTGCCGCCTGTCGACTTAGAAGATCGCCGTATCGCAATCGCCAGTGGAATCGAGCCATCGCCGACGGACTATCGTTTTCAAATGCAAATGGTTTACGCTGTCGCGATGCGGACGTACGACACGTTCCGGCGAGCGCTCGGCCGAGAACTCCATTGGGCCTTTGATCATCCTAAGGAAGAGCCATCGCGGTTAGAACTTTATCCGTTTTGGAATTGCAGGCAGAACGCGTCGTACTCGCGCGAGGCGAAGGCGATTCACTTCGGATGGTTTCGTGCCAAAGAAGCGTTTGGCCGCAACCTGAAAGGAGGCAAAGTCTTCACTTCGTTGTCGCACGATGTTGTGGTCCACGAATTGACGCACGCGTTTTTGGACGGATTGCGTGGCCATTTCTTGGTGCCGTACCACCACGACACCTTTGCGTTCCATGAAGCATTTGCCGATCTGGTCGCGATCTTTACGCACTTCAGCAACCGCGCTGTGGTGAAGAAACAAATTGCCATGGCCCGCGGGGAAATCTCGAAAGCAAAATTGTTATTCGACTTGGCTCGGCAGTTTGGCCACACAACGCGTAACGATGCGGAGGCGCTGCGGTCAGCGCTCGAACTAACCGACGACGACAATGTCATCACATACGATCCAAAAATGGAGATCCATAAACTGGGCGCCGTCTTGGTGGCGGCAGTTTTTGAAGCATTCACCATTGTGTTTACGCGGAAGACTAGAACGTTGCTCAAGCTGGCGACGGGCGGTACCGGAGAACTTCCCAAAGGGGACATTCCTGATTTACTGTGCGATATGTTGGCGAAAGCCGCAAGCGATCTGGCCAAGCAATTCCTGACGATTTGCATTCGCGCAATCGATTACTGCCCGCCAGTCGCGATGACTTTTGGTGATTACCTGCGGGCCATGATCACAGCCGACTTCGACATCGTGCCGGACGATCCGTGGGGATATCGCGAGGCGCTGGTGGACGCATTCATCAAACGCCGAATCGCTATTGAAGGTGTCGATACGCTCAGCGAGAAGTCGCTGCTCTGGCAACCCACCATGGGCGATCTGAACTCGACAAATGAATTGGGACCCGAGCCGGATACGTTTGGCAGCAAAGTAGACCACGCCGATCGCAAGTATGAAGCCCGCGCCCAGCGAGTCGTTTCTTACTTGTCAAAAATCGAAATCCCACGCACGCTGGGGTTCACTCGCCCTTCGGACTGCGAGCTGGCGGGAGAGCCTGGACCGATCGTTGTGGAATCGGCACGCGTCTCGCGGGCGGCAAGTCCGGACGGCGCACTGTCACAGCATTTAGTTGCCGAAGTCAGTCAAACGATTCCTGTTAAACGAAATAACTTAACGTTCGATTGCACTCAAGGCAGCACGATCATCATCGATTCAAACGGCCGCGTGCGATATGTCGTGACGAAAAACGTAGATCACATTGTGAAGGCCATGAATTCGTTCCAGGGCAATTTCGAATCTGCGTGGGTCACGGAAAACGGACGAATGAAAGCTGTTGACAGCGCGTTTTGCGTGTGGCACGGCAAAAAGTGACGCGCTCAACGATTATTTTTCGAGCTTCGCCGTTGCAGCGGCCATGACGTCAGCGATTTTGACCGGAACGCCTCCGCGACGTTTACTTTCATCCGCGGCCTCCATGAACGCGT
>JAGQPC010001151.1 GCA_020426925.1 Planctomycetales bacterium
TTGTCGGCGTGGGCGCGTCGCGGGTCCGAGATCTTTTCGATCAAGCGATCGCCTCAAAGGATTGCTCGGCGGCCGCGCGGCTGAAGATGTGAAGTACGGTGAAATTAGCACCGGCGCGGAAAACGATCTGGAAAGATCGACGGCGATGGCGCGTCAAATGGTCTGCGTCTACGGGATGAGCGACGAACTCGGATTGCGCGCGGCGAGAAAGCATGTTTCTATCGGACGGGGCCACAAGTGGACATCTGGATTGCAGTGAAGCGACCTCCCGACTGGTTGATGAAGAGGTTAAGCAACTCCTCGATTCCGCCTACCGCGCTGCCAAGCAGATACTTACTGATCATCGAGAACAACTCGAAAACGTCACGCGAGAGTTGCTCATAAAGGAAACGCTCGACGCGGCGACATTCAATTCACTGATTACCAATTCGTAGAGAGAGCGCAATGCGTCTGACACCACAAAACTATTTTCCAGTGTCGCCCTTCTTTCTAGTCCTGTTGCTTTTCGCGTTCGGACTACTGGTCACTCTGATCGAATTCAATGTGTTGACGTACGCCTACGAAAAGATGGGGATCAGCCGTCGCTATGTGTTTACGATTTTGCTGTTGTCATTATTTGGCAGCGGAGTCAACATTCCGATTGCCGAGTTCCCCGCAAAGGACGTTCATGTTGATCGAGTCGTGCGCTATTTTGGCATGCAGTATGTCGTCCCGCAAGTCGAACGGCTTGACAGAACTATCCTGGCTGTAAACGTCGGCGGATGCGTTATTCCTGTCGCGTTGTCGGTTTACTTGCTGTTAAACAATCCCATTTTCGGCCGTGCCGTAGTAGCAGTCGGCATCGTATCGGTACGGTTTGAAGGTCAAACTTGGCCAGAGGCGTTTGTGAACACGGCGATGCTGCTAGCCGCGATGGGCCCATTGACTGCGCCCAAGACAGACGCAGGAAGGATCTTCGCGGGCTGCTACGCTCTGTATTGTGGTTTGGTTTTCCTTTTCATCGCCGGCTTGTTAGTGACTCCTGTGGCACACCGCTTGCTGCATCTGTTTCATGCCGATCCGGATGAACCCTCGGAACCGTAGAACTTTGGACATGATGCATGTCATCCAACTCTGGGCGTGAGCACAATTGCAGTTCACGGAAAACAAATGGTCGAAAAAACTGGTGGCGTTAACGGAATCAGCGCGGTGACACTGCAGACGGTCGATATGGCCCGAGCAGTCGAATTCTACGAGTCGCTTGGTCTTACGCAACATCGCGGCGGGCCATCGGCGCCGTTCACGTCATTCAGCGTGGGGCAACAGCACGTAAACCTCAGACTTGTTGAAACTCACAGCAGTGCGAAAAACACTCTGATCATTTTCAGAGTGGACGATGTCGACGAAGTTTATAAGCGAGTAATATCGTGCCACTTCACTCCGGAGTTTCCTCCGAGAGATGCTGACTGGGGCGAGCGATACTTCCACATTCTCGATCCGGATGGCAATCTCCTGAGCTTCGCGCAGCCGCTTTGAGAGTTGGATTTGACCAGCTTACCATTTTGCCTCGTGGGAATAAAACGAGTGAATCGAAATCAGAAGGATCCGTGTCGTCAAGATCGAATGGTAGTTGAGCGACAAATAGGTCCGCCGCTCAACGTGTGAGTCAACGGTCTACGTCGCCTTGATTCCCAACACGATTTCGACCGGCACCCACATGTGTTCGATCTTCTTCTCCTGAATGGTAAACCCCGCAGCTTCGATCGCGCGGCTCACGAAGATCGGCCGGCAATCCATCAGATTGGGAAAGTGCTTGTGGGTCCATTAGTAAGCCTTCATTACGATCCCCTGCTTACCTTCCTTGGAAATCGCCACGACTGCAAGGCGGCCGCCTGGGCGGAGAACACGCCGCCACTCGGTCAAGACCTTTGGAAGCTCAGGTGTATCAAACAATTCAAGCGTGAAGCTGGTAAATATCCCGTCGACCGTTTCTCGCTCGAAAGGCAAACTGGCCGCATCTCCGCAATGCAACCGCTGATGCCTCTTCACCTTTTTCGCGTTTGCTGCAAGCGCCGCGCGGAAGATTGCACTAGCAACAGGCAACCGGTCCTCCATCGCAAGGAGAGCAAGTCGCGCGCCGTACGTCAAAAACCAGCACATGCATTTCTAACGCTGTATCGATTCCCGCGTCATGTCAGCGACGCGCTCCGCAATCGCAGAGCGTTCGCAATCACCGACACACTACTGAAGCTCATGGCGGCGGCAGCGATCATCGGACTGAGCAATACTCCAAAGATCGGATACAACAGCCCGGCAGCGACGGGAATACCGAGAGCATTGTAAACGAGCGCGAAAAACAGGTTTTCTCGGATGTTGCGCATCGTTTTGCGACTTAGCTTGGTCGCCGCAGCGACTCCTCGCAGGTCTCCGCCGACCAACGTCACTCCCGCTGACTCAATTGCCACCCCGGTTCCCGTGCCCATCGCGATACCAACGTTTGCTTCCGCCAAAGCTGGCGCGTCGTTAATTCCATCACCTGCCATCGCCACGACCATGCCGTCTACCTTCAGGCGTCTGACGAATTCGTGCTTATCTTCCGGCGAAACGCCCGCGTGGAATTCATCAATCCCGAGTTGCTCTGCGACGGCCCTGGCAGTTGGTTCGGCATCGCCGGTCAGCATCACGACTTTGAGGCCCAATGCATGCAGCGTGTCGAGTGCTGCTGGCGTGGTTTTCTTAATGGGATCAGTGATCGCCATGATGGCTGCGAGGCTAGTATCGATTGCTACGAAGATCACCGTGCCTCCTTTCGATTGATGCTGTCCTGCTCGCTCTCGTCCGGCATCGACGCCGCCGGTGGATTGCTGGTCGAGCAAGTCGGCTTTTCCAATCACTACCTGATGGCCAGCGACGTTTGCCCGGACACCGCCACCGGTGATGCTGTCGAAGTCAGTCGCATCCGGCACCCGAATGTCATCGAACTTCGCGCGACGAACCACAGCTTGTGCAAGCGGATGTTCGCTCTGAGCTTCCACGGCGGCGGCCAATCTCAGCACTTCATCTTCGGCCCATTCCTCGAATGTCTCAATCGCAGTCACTTCGGGATGCCCGAGAGTCAACGTGCCAGTCTTGTCCACAACGACTGTGTCAACATTCTCCATCAATTCCAGAACTTCGGCATTCTTGATCAGCACTCCTTCCTTGGCACCCCGTCCAACGCCGACCATCACGGACATGGGCGTG
>JAGQPC010001152.1 GCA_020426925.1 Planctomycetales bacterium
TTAGTCCGAATCGCCGCCGCTCTCACTCCTGACAATGGTTCACTCACGCTCGCCCACGTTGAAGACGAAAAGGTTTTTCAGCGGTTTATTAATGCGATCGGAAAAATACCGGAAATCGACACAGACGAAGCTCGCACATTGATTATGAATCAGTTGCTGAAAGAGCCGACCGAGTACATCGAATCATGCCAAGCGGCGATCCAGGCTGCCGGCGATACTTACGAAGTCAAATCAGTCACGACGATCGGACACCGATTGTTTGACTACAAAAAGATAATCCGCGATCACGAAGTCGACTTGGTCGTATTGCACACAAAAGATGATGATCAATTGGCAATGCACGGTCTTGCTTATCCTTTGTCGGTGGAACTGCGCGACACGCCGCTCTTGCTCGCTTGAGACCCTTAAATACTTTTCGACGTCGAACGGAGTCGATGCACCATGATCCTATTTCCGCAGCCTACTTTCTCACTGTTGGCAAACGCCACGCACGACGTTCCGACGTCGATAACGTTGCTGTTTACCGTGATCCTGGTTGGTCTGATCGCGTGTTTGGCATTGGAAGAAAAAATTCATGCGAAGAAGTCGATCATTGCTGGAGTCTTCGCGATTCTATGTTTGGTGTTGGGGACGATTTTCCATCTGCTTCCCTTTCGCGACGTCGTCGTTGGCAGCATCGTCCCCGATGATCTGGAACACATTTCCGGGGAGTACGTCGAAAACGATGGCGATCATGTTATGCTTCAAGTCGTCGATATCGAATCGCCGGAACGCTCAGACGCGAACGCACAAGACGAGGTCGCGCACGCCGATCAAGATACGGAACATGAAGAAGGCGGCGAACACAGCGAACAAACGACTCACGTCCTGCACGTCGACGGCCACGCGATCAGTATGCCCGTTTACATCCCAGCAATCGATTGGAGCGTCATTGCGATCATTCTCGGCAGCAGCCTTTTCGTCGATGTAACGAGCCGATCGGGGCTATTCACTTGGATCGCGATCAAAGTCACGAAAGCGTCCAAGGGTGACCCGTTCAAGCTACTTGCATTCTACGGGATCATGACGGTCGTCTTTTCGGCCGTGCTCAACAACGTAACCGCAATGATCATTGTTGGATCCTTGACGGCGGTGTCGTTGGATAAGCTGCACCGCAAGGAGAAGCTTCTCGGATTTCTGCTCATTGAAGGTTTGCTTACAAACATCGGCGGTTTGTTGACATTGATTAGCTCAGTCCCGAACATCATCGTCGGCACGGCGGCAAACATAAGTTTTCTTGATTTCTTTGTGAAGTCGGCGCCATTTGTTGTTGTGTCAACCGCCATCACGATCGCGATGGGAGCATGGCTGTTCAACATTAGCCGGCTGAAGGCTCAAGCTGATATTGACGAAGCGAAATCCCTGGTCGACAGCTTCGACGAAAACGATGGCATCGACAGCAAAGGTTTCTTTTGGTTTGCGACGTTTATGCTCGTTGCGTTCGTCTTCACGATCGCTTTGACGTCTCAATTGCCCATAGTCAGTGACCTGCAAATGGGCTTTGTGGCTCTCGCTTTCGCAGGCGTGATGTTGCTCCGCTACAAGTCGGAAGTCGATCAGTTTTATCGCGCGCTCGACTGGGACTTGCTGGGCTTTTTCATGGCACTGTTCGTCGTGATCAACGTGATGGAACACGCACGAGTTCTGGATATGATCGGCGTCGGGTTGGCGTGGATTATTCGAACGGGCGGAGACGTCGGCGGAACCGCAGCGATTCTGTTGGCGTCCGCCGGGTTTAGTTCCGTTACCGACAACATACCATTGGCCGCGATGCTGGCGAAGATTCTCGGAAGCTTGGGCACAAGTTCCGAATCACCACTCTGGTGGTCGGTGATTTTTGGCGCGAACCTCGGAGGCAACATTACACCGATTGGATCCGCGTCGACGCTTGTCGCTGTGACAATCATTCACAAGCACAAATTGCCGTTGTCGTTCGCTGGATTCGTCAAAGCGGCAATTCCATACGCGCTGGTCCAGATCACGCTGGCAACCGTTTACGTCCTAATGTTTCTGAGATGACCGGCCTAACTCGACATTGGCTGTTTGACAAAATAGAGTCCCGCGTAGACCTTGAAATCGACGTCCGTTCCCTTCTCGATCTGCTGCGCGAGCCAGTTGTCAACGTCGTCCAACGGAATCGTATGGACGATGATATCTTCCAAATGGTCGCCACCGCCTTCTGCGACTTTTTTCAAGCCAGTCGCCAGCATGAGATGGACTTTTTCTTCAGTCAGCCCGGCTGACGATGCACCATTGACGATCGCTCGAATCGATGACGCTTCGTAGCCGGTTTCTTCGAGGAGTTCTCGTCGAGCGGCATCTTCTTTCGTTTCGTCACGATTGTCTTCTAAATCGCCGACCAGTCCGGCCGGCAATTCGATCACTCGCCCTTGCATCGGAATGCGGTATTGGTCGATCAGCACAACCTGTCTGTCGTCGGTGACTCCAATCACGGCGATCGCTCCGGTGATGTTTGGCCTCCGCACGTAGGTCCAATGAGCGTCCTGGATCATTTGCAGGTATTTCGTTTCAGCCAGCACTTCGATGTTCGGTTTATGAGTCACTTTGGCGTCCGTACTGTCAATCGATTGTCGGTTTATTAAGATTGGAGCTTAGCTCATTTGTCTTTGAAACGTTAGAACACGATTAACCACTTGAGCTTCGTTACGGTTTCTCGCCACTGGTTCGGGTATTTGCTATGAGTCTCTATTTCTCACGCGGATCGGAAACGACAGAACTCTCCGATAGTGACCTGCGTTCCACGCTTTCTGAAGTATTTGCGAAGCTTGGTGATCGACGAAAAGTCAT
>JAGQPC010001153.1 GCA_020426925.1 Planctomycetales bacterium
AGGACTCGAACCTCCGACAAGGCGGTTAACAGTTGCAATCTCCAAACCGTCAAAACACCCAACTTTCACGGCGTTTTTGATAGGTATGACGCTCAAAAGCTGCTTTGAACGACTCTCAGATTGTATCAAATTTTATCGGGAATTGCTGGTCATTCTGAAAGAAAAGTGGTCACGAAAGTGGTCATGGTTCGGACCTGTGGGGACAGTGCAGCAACGCCCATTGTCGCTCGAATGATGGCCTCAATTCAGCAACTCGATTGATCGATGTGTTCTTGCCCTCGATCAATTTCATTCTATCTAGCACTGCTTTGAAACCCGATGTTCGTGCTTTCAATCTGCTTCATCCTTGATGAACGCTAGATCGACGAGATGGCCATTTTTCAGTTTTCGTTTTGCGTTCTCTTCATCAGCCTGAAAAACGAAATCGTAATCCACAAGCGTTGTGGTTCGCGGTGCGGTCAAAGCCACATAGCTTCCAGCTTGAAAAGCGGCGACTAAATCACCGGAATCGAAATCGCCGTCGCCGTTCCAGTCCCCTTCTTCGAAACTTGCGTTTTGTTGAATTCCGTCTTCATACTTTCCGGCTTGAAACACTTTGATCAGATCCTGTGAATCGAACCTTCCGTCACGGTTCGCATCGCCGCGTATTCGAATTTCTTTTGGTGCATAAAAATTGTTCGTGTAGTCCCGAGAAAATTCACCGAGATTGCTGAAATAAATAGATGTCAACAATGCAGGATCGAAAGCCAATTCACCACCGTGTAGAATCGCATTGTCATTATGATCGTCCCACGCCCACGGCGCACGTGCAGCACCTGCGTTGCCAACGGTCTTATGAAAAACTCCGAATCTCGAAAACGTCGCTGCATCAAAACGATGGCTCCAGAGCCCGTCGTCTCCGAGAATATCCGTTAACTGGTATCGAACGGAACGGTCATTTGGATGTCGGGGCTCATCAGCTTCAAGAGTTGACGGGATGTACCGAATCCCATCGCCTCCTTCAATATCGACGTACGGCCATGCTTTGACCGCATGCGAGCGTGCCTGTTGGCCCGTGACCGGATGATAACGGGAATCCGAGCTATGAAGCGAAAGAGTCAGTTCGCCATCAATGTCTTCTTCGCCGTTGAGGAATCTGCTGTTTGCTGGCGCGAACGAAAAGAAATCATTATGGGCGACAGTAATCATTCCTTCCAGTTCGCCAAACCGATCACTCTGTTGGGCACTAGGGCGGCGTACGATGGTTAACACACCTTCCATGTCGTTTTCATGCGTGTCGCATTGGAAGCAAACCGCGTCCGCTTCCCAATCACGCGGATGAAAAAATGCGTATAGAACAAACCAATGCGTCTCCGTTTCTGTCACGGAATAATAGACAGTTGGAATCAATGGATAAGTCCAATTGTTTCCATCGGTTTTGGCTTCAAGGTTATTCCAATTGTCGGCAGTGTTCCAATTTCCATCGTAGTCAACAGAAGTAATGTAATCGGCTCGCCCCCTTAGTCCTTCATCACTTGTTCCTTGATCGACGTCTTGATAATGGATCGGTGCCCAGCGATATGCAATTTCCTCAAATTTCGGTTTTGGACGCGTGTCAATAATCTCTTGCGTGTTTTCCAGTTCGACTAAGATAGGATTAAAGTCGACGACGACTTTTGTTCGTACACCAGCATCGTCGCCGACGGAGTCACCAATGAATTTCCATTGTCTAACGAGCCCACCATCCCCAGGCCAAAAATCGTCTTCCAAATGCCCCTCCAGTCGGCTTGCATAGAAGTCATCCAAATACTGCCAACTGCCACATGTCGGCGAAATGACATTCGCGATACGTCGGCCATTGCCATGTTCGGTGACGCCGAAAACTTTGTACCAGTCCTGGATTCCGTATGCTCTGGTGTAATCACTTCGCGGGTTAGCGCCATCCCATTCGATTGCGTCCATTTCAATTCGCGCCTCCAAATCACCCGACGCATTAACACGAAGGCACACGCGTGAATTAATCTTTGGACCGTGATCTGCGAAATCGCGATCCCCTAGTCGCTGTCCGGCAAAACTAACATGCGGAGGAATGAACTGCTGTGAAGGTAGCTGAAGCTCACGCACAGTGTCGTCATTGGTTTTAGGAACGAGGTGAACATTGATAGAATTGAAGGAAACTGTCGCCCGTGTCAGAAGCCCGGCTTCGTTGCCATACTCGGTGTCGGTGACGATTTCAAAAGCATCAACGAGCGACCAACCAACGTCATAACGATCGGTTGCATGATCGTTGTCAGCCAACAGAAATCCTTCATTTACCAAGCTGGAAAAGGATAAGATTTCACTGACTTGAAAGCCTGGCGGTGGAGACCAGGCAGTCTGCCAATTGGATTCACCGGATGCCCTTGTAAAGTCGGGCTCGCGAACGCAACTTTGATAGTCTTTATTATCAGGTTTACATTCTTCAGCATTAAGGTACACGCGTGTCTGCAAGTCGCCGGTTGGGCCGATGCGCAACTCGATTTTGAGATGGATGCGGGGGCCATGTCCGTCAAATTCTCGATCACCGTCAACTAGTGGAGGAACAAAGCTGTGTGGAGCAGGACGTACGGAAATCGTCGTTTCCTCCATCGGATCGCATACATCGCCGCTGCCATCGGAATCGCTATCACGTTGATCTGCATTTGCATGCCATATGCAGTTGTCAGCAATGTCGGTCGTGCCATCACGATCGAGGTCGCCACTTGCAAAGTGCATTATGGAAAAATTATCATCGTCTGGAAAATCATTGTTGAGCATGAGGACGTGGACAGCTCCAGGTAGATTGGGCGTCAAGCTAATATCCAGGTCTTCTAATTCGTGATCGCGACCTTGGCCGAAAAAATCTCCGATACTGTCGTATGCCATTTTAATCTTGCTCACGCGTCGAGCCGTCGAGCCGTTTGTGATGTCATCTTCTAGCTGGTAAATCCATATCCCAGCGTCAACAATGTCCATAACTTTGTCGTCAGCAAGTACGTCTACGGCGCGAAAGAATAGTCCATTTGGTGCGAAATCCCCACCCTGTGGCCCGTAGAAGGCTCTACGCGTTAGTTCATTGGCGTCGTCTGCGAAACGAATTTCTTTACAGTCATGTTCACGACACGCTGAATGCCAAGATGGAATAATGGGAGACAACTCTTCGAAACTACCAAACGTAATGGTTTCACCATTATCGAAGTGCCTTGGGAACGCTAGTAGGGATTCGCGTTCTCTACTTTCCGTGTACAAGAAGAGATCGTCCCGTGGGTTAACGGCAACCCAAGCAAGCTGCCCCTGCGTCCCTTCAATAGTTGCGTATTCTAAAGTCGTTAAGTCACGATTTAGTCGGGCGATTCGAGCTTTTGTATCCGTG